>DASZCJ010000118.1:0-4169 GCA_035943155.1 Xanthobacteraceae bacterium
GTCAAAGGGTGGACCGACGCGGCACTACCTTTGACCCGCGCGATATGGATTTGACCTTGGCGAAAGTCGATGCTGTCCCAGCGCAATGACACCAACTCGCCAACGCCGGAATGTATTTTGCGGCCTATCGTCTGCGTCATATCAACCAATCAATTTGGGAGCTTTCAAACGATCAATCGGCAGACCATGAGCGATCAAATCAGCCTCGATTTCGTCCAGCGTCGGATAGCGGGCCAGCAATACGGCATCCTGCTGCTCGACAATGAGAGTCTCCCGCGGCTTGCCCCAAGCTCGATCATTTAATTCTTTCATGGCAGCGAAAGCCAACCAAGGGTCCTTCTTTTCCCAATTTTCTTGCACCACGAACTCCCACAGTTTCTCGACAATCTCTGGCGGCCAACGCGTATAAATCGCGGCGCCGCTGTTTACGTGGGGACATAGCTAACCTCTCGTTTCGAGAGGTGCCGAGCGCGCATATAAAAAAGAGCCACCCGGCACCCGATGGTACCAAGCGACCCTCCAACCGGCTTTCCCTACTAGGGGCTGTTGCTATTCCCGAGTGTCACAACCGCGTGCGGCCATGCACTCCTATTTGGTCCCCGTTCGCCAGCCTTATGTGGCGTCGTTGTCGTCGACGGCTTCCCAGGGCAATAGACATAGCTGGGCGCGATCGCGACTTGATGTAAGGGTTGATCTATTACTGGCCGTTTGTGGCGTCAAGTGTTTGCGGGATAAACGGCAAGACCTTCCGCTCGCCGCCGGCGACCAAGGTGCGGACATGGTCGGCCCACAGCGCCAATGCGGCGCGCACTTCGCGCTGATAACTCGATCGATTGTAGATTCCGGCAACGCCGCGCTTGGTCCCGCTCTGGTGGTTGAGAACAGCCTCGATGACGTGCGGCTGCACGCCTAGATCGGCCATGCGGGTGGCGGCCGTTCGTCGGAGATCATGCAGGCGCCACGGCGCCGTGACTTCCCCGAGCCGCCGATCGAGGTCGGCCTTGGCGTGCCAGTGTCGCAGCCCTTCGGCCGAGCGGCTACCAAACAGGTGGTCGCGCGTGGCGCGCCGCGGCACGCTGGCAATGACATCCAGCGCCAGCGGCATCAGCGGCAGTGTGTGCTCCCGCTTGTTCTTGGTTCGCTGCGGCGGGATCGTCCAGACGGCGTGCTCGAGGTCGAGTTCACTCCAGCGCATGCCGCCGACTTCGCCGCGCCTCGCCGCGGTAAGGATCAAGAGCTTGATCACTTTGCCGTAGGCGTCATCGCCCGACGCGCGCCAGATCGCTGCCAACTCGGCGTCGCTCAAGGTCCGCTCCCGCGGCGCGCTATCCTCGGGCTTGAGCGTGCCGATGATCGGATTGGCCTCGGCGAGGCCGTGACCCATTGCCCAGGCGAAGAACGCCGACAGTCTACTGCGCGCGCGCGCTGCGACGATGGAGCCGTGGTCACGGGTGATCGCCACCAGCCGGGCGGCGACATCGCGGCGCACAATGGTATCGACCGGCATGCCGTGCAGCGGCTTGAAGTACGGCCCGCGCAGATACAGCGCCGCATTGGTGAAGCTCGATGGGCGAAGCGTGGTCCGTTTCTGTTCGAGGTAATCCTCGATCAGCGCGCCCAATGTGTGTCGGTCCTTGCCACGGCGGGCGCTCTTGTCCGCCTGCGGGTCCTCGCCGAGCGCGACCCTGGCCAAGACCTTCTTCGCTGCCGCCCGCGCCTGCTCGGCCGTCAATACCGCGGCGGACCCAAGCAGCAGGCGACGGGTACGGCCGGCGCGCCGATATTGTGCAATCCATGAGCGGCGGATTTCGCCGTCAGCGGGCCCGGCCCGCCGGAGCCGATAACCGAAGCCGGCGAGTGCATCGTCGAAGTAGATCACGTCGGTCTTGCCGCCGAGATTGAGCGCGGCGATGGTCTTGGCATCGAGCCTCATGGGGGCGCCTTTCGGGAAGCATTAGGGAAGCAGCAGGGTGCTTCCCCATGGCATTTTCTGGCATCGTTGGAAAGAGTGCATTGCATGAAAATGCACGACAATCAACGGTCGCGGCGCTTCCCGGCATGCCATGGCCGGTCAGTTTTTCTTCTCCAACAACAGCGTGCCTTCCTTGCGCACCAGTGGCTGGATCGCGGCCGCCACCTTGGCCAAGAGCCAAGGCAGGAACACTTGCAGATCGACACGATCGTCGGCGACGTCGATCGTGCCGCTTGCCACCTGCCCGAGCGCGCGGACGCGGAACTGCAAGCGCTCGCCGGTCCAAATCTCCTCCTCGATGGCAAAGATATGCCCGTAATTTGCGCGCACGCCGCCGAGACCGGATTTAAGGCGGCGCACCGCTTCGTCTTTGCCGAGCCGGTGCGGGATCGAAACCAGGAATGGCGCCGACATGACTGCTCCAATGACTCCCCTCCCGCCCTATATGGGCGGCCCCGCGCGCCAGGAAAAGGCACGATGGAACGCGTGGCGCCGCAACTTTTCACGCGCCGTCCATCACCGGCAAAGTCAGCGCCGAAGGATGTTCCGCCGAGTGATGGATCGTGTCGCTACCGATCTTGTTCGGCAAATAATAATGGGTCCACAGCACGTCGGTGACGACCGAATCGCCATTGACGATTTCGAGCCGCACGCGATTGCCTTTTTTAAAGCGATGCGCCATCGGCTCGATGCTGATGTCGAAACGGTAGATCTTTCCCGGCTCGATCGGCTGCGGATTGGAGTGCGTATGATAGGGCTCCATGTCGGTCGATTTCTTTGCATCGAGCGCGCGATGCGACGCACGCAGCCAGCCTTTGGTGATCCAATACGCGGCCGGATTTAATCCCTTGCCGCGATCTTCCGCCGATTGCCGCATTTGCTCGGACAGCTTGACGAAAAAATCCATGTCGTCGCGCGTCGATGAGGCGTAGAGCGTGAGCTTGATCGGACCGGCGATTTCGAGATCGGCTGGCAGCGGGGCGGTGGTGAAGGTAAGCACGCGCCGCACCGGATCGGGTTGATTGTTCGGTCCGAAGCCGACCACGCCGATCATCCAGCCCTGATTTGGATAGCTGTATTTAGTCTGCGCTTCACCCGAAGCGCGCTCGCGCGCGAGCGTGCCGTCATTGAGCGAGGTCACGCTGCCGGATTTAGCGGCGTCGAGATGCCACGTGACGTAGCGTACGCCCTCGGGCGGCCAGGCATTCGCGTTGCGCATCGCGTCGGCGCCGCGCACGAAATATTCGACCGCCGGACGTTGCAGGTAATCGGTCTGCAATCCTTTGAGGAAATGGTCGTAGAACGGCAGCAGCAATTGTTCGTGCAATTCGCGGCTGTTGAACTCGCGATTGGCGACGAAGGCATTCACCGGCCCGATCATCTTGAGCTTCTTCGGTCCACCGGCGCGGCGAAAGCCGTCAATATTGCCGCGCGTATGCAGGTCGACCTTGCCCCACACCCCGATCGAATAGAGCGGCACCTCAATCTCATCCAGATGCTCGGCGGCGGCCCGCTCGCGCCAAAAGTCGTCATAGGTCGGGTGCTGCTGCAGCAACAGATTCAAATCGTACGATTGCTCGCGCGGATATTCGCCATTGGCTGGATGACGATTGATGATGCGATTTTGATTCCACCAGTAGCTGCCGAAGAAATCGCCGAGAATGCCACCCTGATAGACCGACGCCCGATAGGGATCGTTCAAGCCGTCGAAGGCGGCGATGCAGGCGAGCGCCGGCGGCTTGCCGATCGCCATCCACCATTGCAGCATGCAGAAATAGGACTGCCCGATGCCGCCGACTTTACCGTTCGACCAGGATTGGCGGCCGAGCCATTCGATGACGTCGTAGAGATCTTTCTGTTCATTGCGGTCGAGGAAGCGGAATTCGCCGCCGGACTTGCCGCAGCCGCGCACGTCCATCTGCGCATAGACATAGCCGCGCTCGACATAAAGTCCGATCGGTCCGGTTTCGCGCCAAAGAAATTGCGGCGTCGCCGGCAGAACATTGTTATCGTAGCGATACGGCGAGGCGCCGAGCACGGTCGGAAACGGCCCGTCGCCGTTCGGCAGATAAAGCGCGACGGCGATCTCGACGCCGTCATGGACGCGGATTTTCACCTCGCGCGGTTTGCGTTGCCGCTCCGGTTTTGTTTCCGCCATTCGTTCCCTCCCGTTGCGCGGATAAGCATAGCATTCAGG
>DASZCJ010000119.1:0-3948 GCA_035943155.1 Xanthobacteraceae bacterium
CGGCTGCGCCCTGACTTTGTCTGCTCTTGGCGCAAGCGCAAATAAGATCGCCGGAAGCGCGCAGCACAATTCCGCGCGGCGCTTTGGTGCTTCGCGCAACGGCGAATTCGGATGAAAGCAGAAACTAGAGCGTCAACTATAGCGTCGCTTGGCGCTCGCTCGGCTTGCGCTCGCGCTGTCGCGCCTTACGGCCGAAAAAGAGCGCCTGACTGACCACCGCCGAGACCACCGCGACTTGGAAAGGCTTTGCGATCAGAAACGCCGGCTCCGGACGTTGTCCGGTCAAGAATCTTTCTGGATAAGCGGTGATGAAGATTACCGGTACCTCAAACGAGCCGAGCAGCTCGTTCACTGCATCGAGCCCCGAACTGCCGTCGGCGAGCTGAATGTCGGCGAGAATGAGCCCGGGCCGCTTCTGCTTGGCCAAAGCCAGCGCCTCGCTGTGCGTGCGCGCAATCCCGATCACGTTATGGCCGAGGCTTTCGACCAGGGCCTCGATATCCATGGCGATGAAGGTCTCATCCTCGATGATGAGAACGTCGGTCGCGATTTCGGCGGCGAGCTCGCGGCCAGATTCCTCGACCAGCGCGCGAAGCGTCAGCAAATCGCAATCGAGAACTTCGGCGGCGTCGTCTTCCGAGAAGCCTTCCAAGGCCACAAGGAGAAACGCCTGGCGCGGTCGCGGGGTTATCTGAGTGAGGTGCTGTTCGGGCGGCAGCACGATATCGCCCGCTTCGGCTTTGTCGTTCACCGCTACCGAATTCCAGATTTTCGTGAATAGTCGATAGAGCCCGACCCGCGGATTTGAGCTCGTTTCCAACAACTGTGGACTGGCGATCAGGGATTCCACGGTTGCCACCACATAGGCGTCGCCCGAGGCTTGGCTGCCGGTTAAAGCACGCGCATAGCGGCGCAGCGAAGGCAGATGTTGGAGTACGGCTTGCGAGGTGGACACTGGCACCCTCCCCTTCCATAGTGCGCTGAGGTTATTGGCAAAAACCTCCCAACGCAAAAAAAGTTCCAGCCGGACACTGACAGCCGGAACTTCGGGGCCTGTCAGGGCGTTAGCGCACGTTGCATTTGGGGGTTCTCAGAGTGATGGCAATGGGCGATCGGGGGAAAGACGACGCGATGAAGCACCGAAACACCAACCTCGAAACCGTTACGGACAAGCCGGAGAGCCGCGACCCAATGGCTAGGTCAGCCACCACTTCCCACAAAGAAGCCCGTCTGGGCCGGGAGGTGCAGGCCCGTATCGGGCAGCAACTGCGCGCCATGTACAACGACTTCGTCAACCAAGGCGTGCCGCCGCATCTCGCCGACCTCGTTCGCCGCCTCAGCGATCAAGACCAGGACTGAAGGTGGACAGAGCATGAAGCTCGATCCCGCGATTCGCGACCAAGTCCTTGCGACGGTGCCCAGCCTGCGCGCCTTCGCTATTTCGCTTTGCGGCAATATCGATCGCGCCGACGATCTGGTGCAGGAGACCTTGCTGCGAGCGCTTGCACATATCGACTCGTTCCAGCCGGGCACCAACATGCCGGCTTGGCTGTTCACAATCCTACGCAACCTGTTCCGTTCCGAGTATCGTAAGCGGCGCCGCGAGGTCGAAGACGCCGAGGGGCGTTATGCCGAAACCTTGAAGTCGCATCCCGAACAGACCGGGCGTGTGGAATTCGAGGAATTCCGCACAGCACTTGCCAAGCTGCCGGCCGATCAGCGCGAGGCGCTTATTCTGGTTGGCGCTTCCGGCTTCTCATATGACGATGCCGCGGCGATCTGCGGTTGCGCAGTCGGCACCATCAAGAGCCGAGTCAATCGCGCCCGTACGCGGCTGGCCGATCTCTTGGCCATCGACAGCGTCGACGATTTCGGCCCTGACCGCGCAACTCGCGCCGTACTCGCCGGCGGCGGCCGCAGTTGAACGTCGTAAAAGCAAACCCACTGCAATCCCTAAAATTGTCGATGCCCTGCGGTGAAAGTTTCACGCTGTTTGCAATTTCAACGGCCGTAACCATTTCCATTTAACCCAGCGACAGCAACCGCAACGTTATGACGCCTCGAGATAAACGGGCCAGCGCGCAGCCGCGCCTGGCCCCGCTGTTCGGGGCATCACCATGCTCGCTCGCGTTGCGGCATGCGCCACGTTGTTTTTGCTCTCGCCGGTCGCCCTGGGCATAGACGGCGGCAGCGCGTTGCCGCGGCCGCAGCCCGCTGCATCCATTGCACAGCCGCCAGCTCCAGATGTGCTCCGGCAAGAGCGCGCTCGGCCCGTTGAAAACCAAACAGCGCCGCAGCGCGAGGTTTACGCGGCGGCGGGAATCGCGCGTGCAGAGCCAGCCGGCAACGGTGCGGCCATTTTCACTGAGCGCCCGATTGAGCGCCCTCGAAGTCCCGAGCCCGAACCGTTTGGACTAGACGCCGAGCCCGTCGCGGCCGGAGCGATTGTGACCAAATGGAGCGGCGTCGAAGCGGAGATTCGCGCCGACGACGAAGTTCTAGCCCGCTGCCGCGAAGGGGCATTGTGTCCCGCGGCTGCGCGGCGATTCCTAACCATCGTTGACGAGGGTCGGGCGCGAAACGGCCGCGCTCGCATCGGCATCATCAATCGCGCGATAAACTTGGCGATCATTCCGACCAGCGATGTGGCGCTGGTGCGCGACAGTGAGATGCCGCGGGCAACACCGCTATTCGTGCTTGATGATAATGGCGTGCGCCAGTTTGTGGTGCCGGGAGCGATCGCCAACCTGCCGAAAATCGCGCCCAGCGCGTTTTAGCGAACGCCCACAACGCGCGCTGCGGATCACTTCGACCGGCCTCATAGACCCCGCCCCAACCCGCGCCGGGTGGGTGGGCACGATAAAGTCCGATGCGCTCCTCATACATGTCGTACAGGCCGGAAAGCTCGAAACCATTGGCAAATTTACGGCAGTGCGCCACCATTTCCAGCGCATCGTCCCACTGCTGTTTGCGAAAGCGCGCCAGCATCTCGGCGTTGACCTCGCGCAAGTCGCGGCAGCGTGGATCGGTCTCGACTTCCGAACGGCCCAGCACGGCGAACACCGCTTCCGGCTGCTTCTTCCCTTTCACCATGATCAAATCGATTTCCATAACCGCAAATTTTTTCTTAGCACCCTCCGCGGTCCGCGAGCCGATCACTATCGGGATGCGGTAGTCTTTGGTCCGCGCCTCCAGACGTGACGCCAAATTGACCGTGTCGCCCAATACCGAATAGTTGAAGCGGAAATCGGATCCCATATTGCCAACTACGCACGGCCCGGTATTGAGCCCGATGCCGATGCGCAGCGGCATATATACGCCGCCGTTGGCTTCGGCCTCCTGTTTGAGTTCGCCGTTGAGCATCTCGGCGCGTGACAGCATTTCCAGCGCCGACTCGCACGCATTGGCTTACTGCTCATCGTCGTCAACCGGAGCATTCCAGAACGCCATGATGGCGTCTTCCGGCAAGACGATCTGGCGGCACATTGCCCCGCAATACGTCCTTGGCCGAGACGTATCGGGTTGGATCGTGTTTGTTGAAGTGCACCCAGAACTGGCCGTTGCGATCGGTCGGCAGTTCGAGACCGGGGACGGCGACGGCCGCAACGCCGGCGTCGTTTACGCGCACCAGGATAGCGCTCGAACCGGTGACGACGCGGAGCAATTCCATGCTCAGCGACGGCACCAGACGGCCTTGCGCCATCATGATCACTGGGACGCGGCGGATGATTCCGTCGCTTTCGGGATCAATCGAGAATAACCCGCGGCCGGCCGCCGCCTGTTCGATCGGCGGCACGTTGCGCAGCAAACCAGGGAAAGTGACCAGATAGGGGCTCGGGTCCGGGCCGCGGACCGCGAAGCCAGTTTGCAGCGCTGCATCGGCCGCGGTTTTCCGGTCCGGCTCAGGAAAGATGATGTCGAATCCAACCGCGACCGCGCCGAGTTGCG
>DASZCJ010000120.1:0-1950 GCA_035943155.1 Xanthobacteraceae bacterium
GGGCTTAGTCAATCAGTCCGTGCGTTGACTCCCTCTTCCCAGCGGGGAAAAGGGTAGGGGCGCGGGTTTGAAAGCTAAGATCCAAGGCTTGGAGACGCCAATGCGCGGTAAGGACAATTTGCGCAGTGCCGCCGAGGTCCTCGTCGATCAATTGCGCATTCATGGCGTGCGCCACGTGTTCTGCGTGCCGGGCGAGAGCTATCTGGCGGTACTCGATGCTTTCCATGACAGCGATCTGACCGTGACCGTCTGCCGGCAGGAGGGTGGGGCGGCGATTATGGCGGAGTCGTTCGGCAAAGTGACGGGGCGGCCGGGCGTCTGCTTCGTTACCCGCGGCCCCGGCGCAACCAACGCCGCGCACGGCATTCACATCGCGCGCCAGGATTCCTCGCCGCTGGTGATGTTCGTCGGCCAGGTGGCGCGCGACACCCGCGAGCGCGAAGCGTTCCAGGAGCTCGATTATCGCGCCGTGTTCGGCTCGATGACGAAATGGGCGACCGAAATCGACGATCCGGCGCGCGTGCCCGAGATCGTCTCGCGCGCATTCTATACCGCCGCCAATGGCCGGCCGGGCCCGGTCGTGGTTGCCATCCCGGAGGACATGCTGGTCGAGCGCGTTGCCGTTGACGATGCGCCGCCTTTTGCGCCTATCGAAACATCGCCGGGCGCCACGGAAATGCAAAAATTTGCCGAATTGCTCGGCGGTGCCCGCGCGCCGATCATGCTCCTCGGTGGCAGCCGCTGGTCGCAAGAGGCTTGCGATCGCCTGGCGCGTTTTGCGGAAAAATATGCGCTGCCGGTCTGCACGACCTTCCGGCGCGGCCATTTGTTCGATCAGACGCACGCCTGTTACGCCGGCGATCTCGGCATCGGGCCTAACCCGAAGCTTCTTGAGCGGATCAAGTCATCCGATCTGGTGATTGTCATCGGCGGACGCTTGGGCGAATTGCCGTCGCAGCATTACACGCTGTTCGACATTCCGCGCCCGCAGGTGCCGTTCGTGCATGTGCATCCGGGCGCCGAGGAATTGGGCCGCGTCTATAGTCCGCAGCTGGCGATCAACGCCACGCCGACCGCCTTCACCGCGGCGCTCGAAACGCTGAAATTCGCTCGCGCGCCGGCGGGTGAGGTGAAGGCGGCGCATGCCGATTATCTGGCCTGGACCGACAAGCCGACTGAACAACCGGGCAAAGTGAATTTCGGCGCGGTGATGGTGTGGCTGCGCGACAATCTCGCGCCCGACGCCATCCTGTGCAACGGCGCCGGCAATTACTCCGCCTGGATTCACCGCTTCTTTCGCTTCCGCCGCTTCGGCCAGCATGTCGCGCCGGCCTCCGGCTCGATGGGTTATGGCGTGCCGGCGGCGGTGGCGATGAAGCGGCTTTATCCGCAGCGCCAGGTGATCTGCGTCGCCGGTGACGGCGACTTTCTGATGAACGGCCAAGAATTCGCAACTGCGGTGCAGTACGGCCTGCCATTCACCACGATTATTTTCGACAATGGCATGTACGGCACCATCCGCATGCACCAGGAACGCGACTATCCCGGCCGCATTTCGGCGACCGATTTGCGCAATCCGGATTTTGCCGCTTATGCCCGCACCTTCGGCGGCTTCGGCGTCTCGGTTGAGCGCACCGAAGATTTTCCGCAAGCTTTCCGCGAGGCTGAGGCGTCCGGCCAACCGGCGATCGTGCGCTTGGCGATCGATCCTGAGTCGATCACGCCGGGAACGACGCTCGCCAAAATCCGCGCCAAGGCGCTGGCGGAGAAGAATAGATAATCCTCGCCCGCACCGTTCGGGCTAGAACGACGGGAACGAATACGAACTCCGCGGATTGAGACGGCAGCATTGGGACGGCTGCAATGGAGTTCGAGCAATGAAGATTTTTCTGGGTTGCGCTGCTTTGGCATTTTCGCTCGTGCTGACGGGCGTGTCGGCCGAGGCAAAAG
>DASZCJ010000121.1:0-2404 GCA_035943155.1 Xanthobacteraceae bacterium
CTCGCCGGCCGATTACCCCATCTTTGGGTCTAAAGCGGACACTGCACACCGGCCAGACGGCTACACGGGGCCGACGAAAGCCGATTGGCATTGCACGGAGCCAGCAGCGGCGGTGCGGCGATGATCGCGTCAAAGTCGGACCATATATGTGGCGAGATTGGCGGCGGTGGCCTTGATTACCCAAGGCGGCGACTTGCGCGCCGTCCGACGAGCGCAATAGGGTTAGGCCCGCTCGAAGAGCATGACTAATCATGCCGACGCCTATGGCCACGCGATTTTTGCTGTTCCGACGAGCTAGAACGGCGAACGAAGACGTTCTGCCGGGCCGCGCCTTAGGTAGGACCATGAGTTACGAGTCGCTTGAACACGTGGTGCGAAGCCGGGTGCGGGTGTTTTTGCGCCACACCTGGCTCGTGACCATACTCGGAACGCTCCTGCTCGGTGCTGCCGTCTGGGCCGCGATCCATTTCACGATAGCCCGCGACTATTTGCGGATCGCCGCCGGGCCGCTCGATGCCAGATTCGTGCACGCGCTGTCCAACCAGCTCGCTACCGATCACCGCAATTTGCATTTGCAGATCGTTCCGACCGCGAGCCCGCAAGCTACCGCCGAGGCGATGAGCAAGGGCGAAGCCGATCTCGCGGTTCTGCCGAGCCAACTTGACAACGCGCGCGATTGGCCGGTTGTCACCATTCTCCGGCAAAACGTGATGGCGCTGATCGTCCCCGCGGCGGGCGCGACGAAAGTGAAAGAGAGCGCGGCTACCAAGCCGGCGAAGAAGACGAGCGCCAAAGGCGGTAAGAGCAAGGGCGGCGAGAGCAAGGCAGGCGGCAAGAACGCAAAGGGCGGTTCAGGTACGAAATCAGCCAAAGGCGACGCCAGTGACGACAGCGACAGCAGCGACAGCAAGTTCGGCAAAGTCACCGATCTTTCAGGCAAGCGCGTCGGCGTCGTCAGCGGCAACGAAGCGACCACGGGCCTGCTCGAACTGGTGCTCAGCCATTACGGAGTGCCGCGCGACAAAGTGACGATTTCGTCTATCGATCCGCGCGATATTCCGGCCACGATCAGGAACCACCAGGTCGATGTGCTATTTGTCGCCGCCGCCGCGACCAGTCCCGCCATTTCCAGCGTGATTGCGGCCGCAACCGTCAATGGCGCCGCGCCGAATTTCATCGAGATCGATCAGGCCGACGGCATTGCCAAGCGCAATCCGGCTTTCGATTCGATCGATATCGACGCCGGCACGTTCGGCGGCACGCCGCCAACGCCCGACGACAGTCTCAAGACCTTGAGCTTTGCTCAATACCTGGTGGCACGGAAATCAGATAGCGATTCCGTTATCGCCACGCTGGCAAAGACAATCTATTCATCGCGCCAAGCGCTTGCCGCCGCAGTGCCGGGCGAGATCAAGATCGAGGCGCCCTCGACTGACAAGGATGCCGACGCAGCCGTGCATCCAGGCGCGCTCACTTATCTGAACGACAGTCAGCAATCGTTCTTCGACAAATATGGCGACGAAATCTTCTACGGCATGCTGATCTTTCCGGTATTCGGCTCGGCGCTGGCCGGGATGGCGAGTTACCTGCGCCGGGACAACCGCACGCGGCGCCTGCGGCTTCTTCAGCGCGTTCTGGATCTCGTGCGCAAGGCGCATGGGGCGCAGAATCTCGAAGCGCTCGAGCAGCTTCAGGTCGAAGCTGACAATCTTGTCATCGCGATCGTGCATCAGGGCGAACGCGAGGAGTTCGACGAGACGGTGCGGATGTCGTTCGCCTTTGCGCTCGATCAGCTGCGTTTTGCCATCGCCGCGCGGCGCACGGCGATTCTCGACCATTCGGGAACCGCGCCCGAGGCAACGGCCCCCGCTGCCGCCACGATGCAGACCGCATTCCCCGGTCAATTGAACCGGCAGTGGTGACAGTAGTCGGGCGACAGGAATACGCCTGGTCGCGCGCCCGCACCACTGACCAGAGGCGGCACGGCTATTCGCGCAAGAGGCGGCTAGAGAGTCTCACCCGCGAGAGGCGGAACGACTTAAGCCGACCAGTGACTGCCGATGCGGGGCGGAGATGGTCGCCGAATGCGTGCTGATTTAACCGGTCATTCCAGCGATCGCAAATCTTAATTCCGCGACCTCCGTAGTATTTCCAATCTTTATTGCTGGGATTACAACGCTGCCGCATCGCCTGCCAGGATCGATACGCGCGAGGGTACTGGCGCATTAAGTCATAGTACAGTTCCGGCTTCCTTCCGCTGCCTGCGCCGCCCATCGACCACCCCCACCGCCCGGGTCCCGCAATCTTTCTGATCCGATCGGGCACTTTCGGACATGCCGTAAGGTCGAAAAGACGGATCATTGTGAGTGGATCGCAACGGGAAGCTTTTCGATGGCTCTTAGGC
>DASZCJ010000122.1:0-1554 GCA_035943155.1 Xanthobacteraceae bacterium
GGCGCGCGACCTCGGTCTTCTGGCGCTCGATGTCGAGACCGACAGCCTCGATCCGATGCAGGCGCAGCTTTGCGGCTTCTCGCTCGCGGTCGCGCCGAACGAGGCCTGCTACGTGCCGCTTAAGCATCGTCAAGGCGGCGATGGCGGACGCGGCGGCCTGTTCCAGGGCGAGATCGCCGCCGATCAGATCGCCGAAGCCGACGCGCTCGCGGCAATGAAGCCACTCCTTGAAGATCTCGGCGTGATCAAGATCGGTCAGAACTTCAAGTTCGACTGGCAGATCTTCGCGCTGCGCGGCATCGAAATCGCGCCTTACGACGACACCATGCTGATGTCTTACGTGGCCGACGCCGGACGCTCCGATCATGGCCTCGATCCGCTGGCGCGCCGCTATTTCGATCACCAGACCATCGACTTCAACGAAGTCACCAAGGCCGGGAAGACCAAAGTCACGTTCGATTGCGTCGAGATCAACAAAGCCACCGAATATGCCGCCGAAGACGCCGACGTCACGCTGCGGCTGTGGCAGGTGCTGAAAGCGCGGCTGCCCGCCGACCGTGTGCTCAGTGTCTACGAGACCTTGGAGCGGCCGCTTCTGCGCGTGCTGGCGCGGATGGAGCGGCGCGGCATTTCTATCGACCGGCAGGTGCTCTCACGTCTGTCGGGCGAGTTTGCGCAAGAAGCCGCCGGGCTCGAAGGCGAGATCAACAAGCTCGCCGGCGAACCGGTCAATGCCGGCAGTCCCAAGCAGATCGGCGATATCTTGTTCGGCAAGCTCGGCTTGGCTGGCGGCACACGGACCAAGACCGGCCAATGGGCGACCGGTGCGCGCATGCTCGAAGAGCTCGCCGAGCAGGGCCACGAGCTGCCGCAAAAGATTCTCGACTGGCGTCAGGTCTCGAAGCTGAAATCGACTTATACCGACGCGCTGCCGGGCTTCGTCAATCCGACCACGCATCGAGTCCACACCAATTACGCGCTGGCTTCGACGACGACCGGCCGGCTGTCGTCATCGGAGCCGAATCTGCAGAATATTCCGGTCCGCACCGAGGACGGCCGCAAGATCCGCCGCGCCTTCATCGCGACGCCGGGGATGAAGCTCGTCTCGGCGGATTATTCGCAGATCGAGTTGCGGCTTCTTGCCGAGATCGCCGGCATCGAGCAGTTGCGCAAGGCCTTCCGCGAAGATCTCGACATCCACGCCATGACCGCCTCGGAGATGTTCGGCGTGCCGATCAAAGACATGCCTGCCGAGGTGCGCCGCCGCGCCAAGGCGATCAATTTCGGCATCATCTACGGCATTTCGGCGTTCGGGCTCGCTAACCAGCTCGGCATCGGCCGCGAGGAGGCTGGTACTTACATCAGAAAATATTTCGAGCGCTTTCCCGGCATCCGCGATTACATGGAAGAGACCAAGGCCTTCGCGAAAAAGCACGGTTACGTGCTCACGCTGTTCGGCCGCAAATGCCATTATCCGGATATTGGCGCGTCCAATCCGTCGATCCGCGCGTTCAATGAACGCGCCGCGGTCAATGCAACGCTGCAAGGCAGCGC
>DASZCJ010000123.1:0-2677 GCA_035943155.1 Xanthobacteraceae bacterium
GCTCGGCCCCGGAATGACGAGATCAAGCGACCGACTTGCCGATCGCTTCGGCGACCGCTCGGCGCGCCAAGACGCCGACGAGGTGGGCGCGATATTCGGCGCTGCCATGGATGTCGCTGTTCATGCCATTGGCCGGAATGCTCATGCCTTCGAGCGATTTTGGCGAGAAGCGTTTCTTAAGCGCCTCTTCGAACGAGGCCACGCGGAATACGCCATTAGCGCCCGCGCCGGTCACCGCGACCCGGATGTCGCCGCCGCGCTTCGACACGAACACGCCGACCAGCGCAAAACGCGACGCCTGGTTGCGGAATTTCTGATAGGCCGCTTTCTTCGGGATTGGGAAACTCACTTTAACGATGATTTCCGTTGGCTCCAACGCCGTGGAGAACATCCCGGTGAAGAAGTCGTCCGCCTTGATGCGCCGCTTGTTGGTAATGATGGTGGCGCCGAGGCCAAGACAGGCCGCTGGATAATCCGCATTGGGATCGTTGTTGGCGATCGAGCCGCCGATTGTACCCATATGCCGGACCGCTGGATCGCCGATCATGCCGGCGAGCTTGGCCAAGACCGGAATGGCCTGCGCAACGACGGGCGAAGTGTTGACGTCGTTGTGGCGTGTCATCGCGCCGATGGTAAGCGAGCGGCCGCTCTGCTCGATCCCCGACATGCCTTCGATCAGCGACATGTCGATGATCTGCGGCGGGCCGGCAAGGCGCAATTTCATCGTTGGCAGCAGCGTCTGACCGCCGGCAAGGAGCTTGGCGTCTGGATTTTTGCCGAGCAGTCCGGCCGCCTGCCGCACTGTCTGCGGACGATGAAAGGTGAAAGCATACATCGCAAGTCCTCCGTATAAATAATCTGCCGCCTCTCCCTGCGTTCGGCAGGTGAGAATTGTTTATGCCGCCTTCGGCATTCGGTTTGCTTTTTGCAACGCCGCCCACACCGCCTGCGGCGTCGCCGGCATTGCCAGGTCTTCGGTACCGATCGCGTCGGTAATGGCATTGATGACCGCAGCGGGCGCCGCGATTGCGCCGGCTTCACCGCAGCCTTTGATGCCCAGCGGATTGGACGGGCATTTGGTCATCGTCGTGTCCACCCTCAGCGCCGGCAGGTGATCGGCACGCGGCATGCAGTAATCCATGAACGAGCCGGTGACGAGCTGGGCGTCCTTGTCGTAGACCGCGCCCTCACACAGCGCCTGCCCCACGCCCTGCGCGATGCCGCCGTGCACTTGGCCCTCGACGATCATCGGATTGATGAGGACGCCAAAGTCGTCGACCGCCGTCCAAGCGACGATGTCGGTATTGCCGGTCTCCGGGTCCACTTCCACTTCGCAGATGTGACAGCCAGCCGGGAAAGTAAAATTGGTCGGGTCGTAAAACGCGCCTTCCTTTAAGCCGGGTTCAAGCTCCTGGCCGGAAAATTTGTGGGCGATATAGGCGTTCAACGTCACATCACCCCACGCCGCCGACTTGTCGGTACCGGCAACGCTGAATTTTCCATCCTTGAATTCGATGTCGCCCTCGGCCGCCTCGAGCATATGCGCCGCCACCTTCTTCGCCTTGGCCTCGATCTTGTCGAGCGCCTTGGCGATCGCCGACATGCCGACTGCGCCGGAGCGCGAGCCATAGGTGCCCATGCCGAATTGCACCTTGTCCGTGTCGCCATGCACGACCGAAATATTGTCGATCGGAATGCCGAGCCGTTCGGAAACGAGCTGCGCGAAAGTGGTTTCGTGGCCTTGGCCGTGCGCGTGACTGCCGGTGAGAACTTCAACACTGCCGGTTGGATTGACCCGCACCTCGGCGGATTCCCATAAACCCACGCCGGCGCCGAGCGAGCCGACCGCTTGCGACGGCGCTATTCCGCAGGCTTCGATATAGGTCGAGAAGCCGATGCCGCGGAGCTTGCCGTTGCGGGCGGATTCGCGCTTGCGCCTGCCGAAGCCTTTGTGATCGGCAAGCTCAAGCGCCTTCTTCAACGAGGCATTATAGTCGCCGGCATCGTAGGACATGATAACCGGCGTCTGGTGCGGAAATTTTTTTATGAAGTTCTTGCGCCGTAGCTCGGCGGGGTCCTGGCCCATTTCCCGGGCGCCGACTTCGACGAGCCGCTCGACGACGAAGGTCGCTTCCGGGCGGCCGGCGCCGCGATAGGCATCGACCGGCACCGTATTGGTGTAGACCGCATCGACCTCGCAATAGATTTGCGGAATTTCGTATTGGCCCGATAACAGAGTCGCGTAGAGATAAGTCGGCACCGACGACGAGAAGGTCGACATGTAGGCGCCGAGATTGGCAATGGTTTTGGCGCGCAACGCGAGGATCTTGCCCTCTTGGTCGAACGCCATCTCGGCATGGGTGACATGATCGCGTCCATGTGCATCGGCAACGAACGCTTCCGAGCGATCGGCGACCCATTTCACCGGCCGCCGGACACGCTTGGAGGCCCACAACGCCACGACCTCCTCGGGATAGATGAAAATCTTCGAGCCGAAGCCGCCGCCCACGTCCGGCGCGATGACGCGCAGCTTGTGCTCGGGCGCCATGCCGACAAAGGCGGCGATGACGAGGCGCGCGACGTGCGGATTTTGCGTCGTGTTCCATAATGTGAAGGTGCCGGTACCGGCATCGTAATCGCCGATTGCGGCGCGCGGCTCGATCGCGTTCGGAACCAG
>DASZCJ010000124.1:0-6508 GCA_035943155.1 Xanthobacteraceae bacterium
TCTTTGCTCTCCGGCCGACCCGAATCTCGATACCACCGCTTTGGAAGCGCTTACCAAAGCAACCCAGACCGATCCCGGCGAATGGGGCTATCCCAACAAAAACGGCGTGGAGGTGCACGCCGCGGCGCAGCCTAGTTCGCCAGTGATCGAGAAGCTCGGCATGAATCTCGTCCGGGTATTGCCCGACACCGCGCCGCCTACCAATCCCAACGACACATTTTTTTTGCATGTGGCAGCGCCATCCGGCAAAGCCGGATACGTCGATGCGCAAACGGTGTCGCCGCTCGGCGGCGACCAAATCTGCTACACCAAACAAAGCGGCATCTGGAAGATCACGGGCTATCTCGGCGGAGCGGCGCAGCAGTAGAGTTCTCGCGCAAGCGCAAATTCCGCGATCTGGGATCGCTTGCGCAGGAACAAGCGCCGCAACCTTATTGCTTTGCCCCCGCCATCGCCGCGACCGACTGCGCCGTTTGCCCGAACAGAATCGCGCGCTCTTCCGCGGTGCGGATGCCGCCCGCGCCGGGATTGATCTTCGGCGTCCATTCATAGGCTTTGATCACCGCGGGGCGCGCCTTGATCGCCTCGAACCAGCGCTTGAGGTGCGGGAAATCGGCGAGGTTCTGGCCCTGCCGTTCCCACGGCACGACCCATGGATAACAGGCCATGTCGGCGATCGAATAAGACCCGGCGAGATATTCGCGGCCGGCGAGCCGCCGGTTCATAACGCCATAGAGGCGGTTCACCTCGTTACGATAGCGATCGATCGCGTAGGGGATTTTGTCGACCGCATAATGGGCGAAGTGATTGTTCTGCCCGGACATCGGGCCGAGACCGCCCATCTGCCAAAACAGCCATTCCAGCGCCGTGGTGCGGGCGCGCAAATCTTTCGGGATGAATTTGCCGGTCTTGTCGGCGAGATAGAGCAGGATCGCGCCGGATTCGAAAACCGAGATCGGTTTGCCGCCATCGGCCGGCTTATGGTCGAGGATCGCCGGAATGCGATTGTTCGGCGACACCGCCAGAAAATCCGCCTTGAACTGCTCGCCTTTGCCGATATTGATCGGAATGATTTTATATTCCAATCCGGCTTCCTCGAGGAAAATCGTGACTTTATGGCCGTTCGGCGTGGTCCAATAATAGACGTCGATCATGATGAACCTATGCGTAGGTGCTGTGTAGGCTGATGGGTGTGATGGGGAAGCCTAGCGCGCCGGCACAGTCGGAGGGAAGCCCGCTTAAGCGCATTGCAGTCATCGGTACAGCGCAAGAGCCGATTGCAAAGATGAGGCGAGTTCACGCCGCGACGATGCTAAAAACCGTTCACATGAAGCAGTCTGTGCCAGGATCGCCATCACAACCCACCATCACAACCGCCATTATAGGGGAAGAACAAAGATGATCACCGAAATCGCGCAGATCGACGTCAAGCCGGGAACCGAAGCGGAATTCGAGAACGGCGTGAAGCAGGCCGTCGCAATTTTTAAGCGCGCCAAGGGCTGCCGCGGCATGGAATTGCGCCGCTCGATCGAGAGGCCAAGCCGATATCGCTTGTTCGTCGGCTGGGAGACGGTCGAAAACCACACGGTGGATTTTCGCGGCTCGGCCGATTTCCAGGAATGGCGCAAGCTAGTCGGACATTGCTTTGCCGCGCCACCGGATGTGGAACACGTCACCGAAGTGGTGCGCGGCTTTTAGCGTCGTCGCGCGCTTATTCTCGCTGCAAGTGGAATTCGGCGATGGTCGGCGCCACTTCGGCCAGCGTTTGTTGCATGATTTTCGCCAGTTCGTCCGGCGTCGAAGCCGCAGCGATCGAGCCCGCGTTTTCGATCAACGCGCGATAGTCGGGCGAGCGGACAATCGGCGCAATATCACGATTGAGAAGCTCTATGATCGCGGCGGGCGTGCCTGCCGGCGCGCAGATGCCGAGCCAACCGGTGCGGATGAAATCGATACCCACCTCCGCCAGTGTCGGCACCTCGGGCAACACATTCAACCGCTCCGGACTACTGACAGCAATTATTTTTAAGCGGTGGTCACGATAGTGCGGGATGAGGGCGAGTGGCGGCGCGGTGTAGAAGTCAATGCGCCCGGCGACGATCTCCTGCACGGGTTGCGCGCCGCCGCGAAATGGCACCTGATTCATCGTGACGCCCGTGACCTTCTCCAACTGTCACGCCAGAATCTCCTGGTCTGAGCCAAAGCCGACCGTGCCGTAGTTCACCTCGCCAGGATGCGCTTTGGCGTAGGCGATGAACGAGCGAACATCGGTCGATGGAATCGCGTTCGACAGCGCAAGCCCGTAGTAATATTTGGCGATCAGGGAAATGGGCGCCAAATCGCTGAGCTTAAAACCAGGATCTTTGTAAGCGGCAAGGTTGATCGGCTCGAAATGCGTGCAAAGAAGGAGCGTATAGCCGTCGGCCGGCCGCGCGATCACCTCACGCGTGGCGACTATGCCACCCGAGGCCGGCTTATTCTCGACAAAGACACGTTGGCCGAGCGCCTCGCTCAGCTTGTCGGCGATGAAGCGCGCCGGGATATCGGTCGGTCCGCCAACCCCGAAACCGACCACGAGCCTGATCGGCCGATCAGGGTAGCTGCCGCCGCGGCTGATCGTCGGCGCTAGAGTCACAACGAGGGTCAAGATCAGCAAGCCAAAGCGGCGCATGTAGCCCCCTGCGGCGGCAAAATTAGAAATCCGCCGCAACGATGGTATCGCCTGTGACCGTAAGATGGGAACCTGGGAGCCAAGGAATATTCTTCGCCCACCCTTCGAAGCGCGGGAGCGCACTGGCAAAATACCCATCGCGTTGAACACAAGAGGCCGCGACGATGGTCAATATCAGGGTATTGCGCATCACTATGACCCTCACCGCTGTTTTACTCGACACGGGCGCCATTGCGCATGTCGGCTTCACCTTGCCCGCGGCGGGTCAGACCCTTGTTCTGACGGAAGCGCAATCCAACGCTATGAATTCATACGATGCGGCCGTGAGCCGTTTTAAATCGGTCTTGCAGCAGCGCCGCACGCAAATCGATTCCAAACAACCGCTCACGAACTTGCCGGGGCAGGCGCTCTATCTCGTGCGCAACGACATGCTCAGCACATACAAGGATCTTACCGACGCGTTGCCATCCAAAATCGGCAGGCGCAACAAATTCAAGATTCCTCCGGCCTATTTCGATGCCGACAATGAGCCGTTGCTCGACGAGTACGGCGCATTGTTCAAGATCATGCAGGCACCGCCTGCTTACGCGCAAAAATCCGACACGCCATTTAAAGACGTGGTCGATCTGGGGACCGCCATTGCCAGAGCCAAGGGGCTCGATCGATCAAGTGCCGACGTGGCGGGCCGCATCAGTCTCGGGCTGTTCTTTGCCGAGACCAACGGCAATCAAAATATCGGTAATGCGCGGTCAAACACCTACAAGGGAAGCCTGCAAACCGGGATAGCAGAAGACAAGATCGGCCAAATGAAATGGGCGGCAATCAAAGGGTCGATTGCCGCATTTGATTCTGCCCTTATTGCGCGCGACAGCGAAGAAGAGAAGCGGGCCGGCAATCTCGATCATCGGTTCAATCACTGGACCGCAGTGCGGGATGGACTCGCGAACGCCCACGCCGATCTGTTCCTGCAAATACCGGCGCTGGTGAAAGCTTTGCCTGATCCGATCGATCAAATGAAGGTCTTTGAGCTGATCCAGATTGTCCCGAGCCCGACGCGAGCTGCGCTTCGATCGGCGAACTTGTTGAACTACAAAATTTCCGAGCCGACGATCATGGGCTATTTGCGCAACAACAGCATCTTCACCTTCGGGCATGCCGACAGAGCAAGGACCTCGGCGACGTTTCGTGAAATTCTCGATGCGATGTGGTTGTTCAATGACAAGTTTGAACACGCGTCTGTCAAATTTGACGATATCCGGGCGCATTGAGCTACGCGCTTGCCCGCTCCACATTGGCAATGCGCGCCGGCACGCCGAATTCGCGCCTGCAGACTTCGGCTAGCGTTGCGATGCCGGCGCGGATCGCCTCAGGCGAGGGGTTGGCGAAACACAGCCGGGTGCGGCTGCGGCCGTAGCTCTTGTCGGTCGACCATTCGGCGCCGGGATTGATGGCGACGCCGGCCGCTAATGCAGGCGCGACCAGCTTCTGGGTGTCGACCTGGTCCGGCAATTTGACCCAAAAAAAATACCGCCTTTGGGATCCGCGAATTCGGCCGCGGTGCCGAATTGCTCGTCCAGCGCCGCCATCAACGTTTCGAGCTTGACGCGCAAGGCGCGAGTGAGAACCGGAACATGGGTGTCGAACTGCGCCGGACAGAATTCGCCGAGCACCATTTGCTCCAACGCTCCCGAACCGGCATCGGTCTTGAGCGGGAGCATGCGCGCCAAGAGCGGCCACGGCGCGACAATGTAACCGACGCGCAACGCCGGCGCCACCGACTTGGAAAACGAACCGATATGAATGACGCCGCCATGCGTGCTCATCGCATAAAGCGCCGGCGGCCGCTTGCCGTCCCAGATCAGATCGGAATAGCAGTCGTCCTCGAAGATCGGCACGCCGTATTGCGCCGCAACGCGCAGCATTTCGTGGCGCCGCGCTCCGGTTAAGATCGTCCCGGTCGGATTTTGTACCGTCGGAATCGTATAGATGTATTTCGCTTGCACGCCGCGCCGCTTGAGCGCCTCGAGCGCGGCGGCGAGCGCATCCATGCGCATGCCTTCGCCGTCAAGCGGAATGCCGATCGCTTCGACGCCCAGACGTTGCAGCCGCGTGAGCGCGCCCTGATAAGTCGCCTGTTCGATGATTACGGTGTCGCCGCGCTTCAGAAGGATTCCGTTCACCAGATCGAGCGCCTGCAAGGAACCCGAGGTGATGAGGATCTCGTCGGCATCGCAGCGAATGCCGGCGGTGCGTTCGAGCTTTCGTGCCAGAAACTCGCGCAGCGGCCGATTGCCGAGCGGGCCGCTGGCGAGGCCGTAAGTGGCGAGGTCGCGGCCCTCGCGCGTCAACACGTCGTTCATCGCTTTGATCAGTGCAGCGAGCGGCAACTGCTCGGCGTCGTTATGGCCGCCGATGAAATTGTATTTGGCGAAACCGGTCCATTTGGCCGCCGGCGGCGGCAGGCCGGGGGTGAGCAGCGGTCCGAAGTCCAGCGAAGCCATGGACATTCCTCTCTTATTCCAGGACATTAGCGTGTCATGGCCGGGCTTGTCCCGGCCATCTCGATTCAACTGGAACGGCGGCGCCATGTGAATCGGGATGCCCGGCACAAGAGTTTACACTTGGGCCGGCCGACGGCCGGACCCCGAGTGCCGGGCATGACGGAATGGTGTGACCCGCGAACCGAGAGCCAGTATGACGCGCCGTGTTGAATTGGTTCTGATCTTCATCGCCTGTGTATTCACAACGCACGCGGCAGCCGAATATCCCGAGCGGCCGATCCGCATGATCGTGCCGCAGGCCGCGGGCAGCGCGACAGATACGCTCGCCCGCGTGCTCGCGTCCGCTATGACGCACGAACTTCATCAGCAAGTCGTGGTCGACGATCGGCCCGGCGGCGCGCTCACGCTCGGCCTCGATCTCACCGCCAAGTCGCCGCCCGATGGTTACACATTGTGCATGGCGCCGATCGGCGCGCTGGCGATCACCAGACATTTGGTTGTGCCGCTGCCCTATACGATCGAACGCGATTTTGCGCCGATTGCATTGGTGGCGCGCGGGCAGTTCATGCTCGCAGTGTCGCCGGCGACGCCATTCCATTCCGTCGCGGAGCTGATCGACTATGCCAAGCAGAATCCCGGCAAGCTGCTCAATGCCTCGTCGAGCAATGGCTCGCCGGGCCATGTTGGCGGCGAGCTGTTCAAGTTCATGACCGGGACCGAGATCGTGCATGTGCCCTATAAAGGCGGCGCGCCGGCGATCAACGATCTGATGGCCGGGCGTGTCCAGCTGATGTTCGAAAGTCTCAACACGATTGCGCCATTCGCGCGCTCCGGCGCGGTGCGGGCGCTGGCGGTCAGCGGCGATCACCGGTCGCCGGCGTTTCCCGACCTGCCGACGATCGCCGAGGCCGGCGTTGCCGGCTATTCGGCGCCGACCTGGGCCGGCGTGATTGCCCCGGCGGGCGTGCCGCGGCCCATCGTCGAGCAACTCAACGCGGCGATCAACCGCGCGCTCCGGTCGCAAGGCATGCGGCAATTCTATCTGAACGTCGGCGATGAGCCGGCCGGTGGCACCCCCGAGGAATTCGCCGCGCTGATTGCCGCGGATGCCAACAAATGGGGCGAAGTCATCAAGCGCGCCGGCATCCGGCTGGAATAACCCTCACTCGCGAGCGGAGCGGATAACGGCCGCTGACGAGGGATGCGTCACTTTCCTCACCGGCAGACTCGACCCATATTGTAGCGATGGCGAAAGGCCCCGATCGGCCGCGGTACCCCGGCCGGCGCGATCACGCCGGCCCAGGTCGGCGCCGAATAGCCGGCAACGCCGGCCTCG
>DASZCJ010000125.1:0-9210 GCA_035943155.1 Xanthobacteraceae bacterium
GCCTGATCGACCGCGGTGAGGACCTGGGCCGCGGTAAGCTCGTCAAGGCATTGGCTATAGCTCTCGAGGCGGCGCTCGCAGCCTTCGAGCTGGCACGGCAAGCACGGCAGGGGATTCTGCACCAGCCAGACATTGCCGCGACGTTGGATCGTGCCGGCGGCCTGCCAGGGCCGATCGAAGCCGCCGAGCGGCCATGGCCCCCAAAGTCGCGGATCGGTTGGACCGTAAAGCGCCACGGTTGGGATTCCCGTTGCGGCGGCAAGATGGGTGATCGCGGTGTCTGGCCCGATATAAACGCGCGCGCCGGCGATCAACGCCGTCAGTTCCGGCCAAGCGAGCTTGCCATCGAGCCGCAGAACATTTGCATCGCACCATACCTCATCGAGATAGGGGCGGTCGGCAACGGCGCCGGTACTCACGGTCGCGAATCCGCGTTCGCGCAGCGCCGCAGCCAGCATGCGCCAGCCTTCGCCGGTCCAGCGTTTGTAGACAAACATCGGCGCCGCATGGATCACCGCGTAAGGCTGACGAGGCGCCAGCTCGGAACCTAGCTCAGGAGGACAGACGACGTCGCGATGGGAGGGAATGCCGAGTACATCCGCCAGACGCAAAATGTCGACAACGCGATGCTGCCGGCGGTCCGTGACGTAACTGCGCTTCAGGAAAAAACGCTTGAGCGCACTGGCCGATCCAGCGGCTTCGACCGGCCCGGCGTTCTGGCGTCCGGCGATAACTGCCAAAGCGGTCGGGCGATCGCCGGTTTGCGTCGACAGCGCGAGGTCATAGCGGCGGAACAGGCGCGCGATCAGCGACAAAGCGTCGAGGAAGCTCGACCGCTGTGGGACGGTGATAATTTCAGCAAGATCGGGATTGCCGGCCAAGATCCCTTCCGTTCCGGCAAAAACCAGCGCGTCGATTGAGGCTTGCGGGTAGGCGCGCTTGACGCTGCGGATGAGCGGTGTGGTCAAGAGCACATCGCCCAGTCGACGCAAAATAACGACGAGCACGCGCGGTTGATCCGGCAAACGAATGGGCTTCATCGTTGCGCCATCGAGGAATGCGCGGACGTTTCGTCTTCGCTGGGAAGCGCCGATAACCCGCGCAGAGCGCACACGCGGGTGCCCTCGATGGTCTCCTCTAACCGTTTTCGATTGGCCGCAAATTGCGCGCGGTCATTCCATGGATGCCACAGATGCAGCACGCCAGTAGCAAAGCGTCCATCCTTACGACGCACGCCGGCGCGCAGAAGACGAACGACGAGATCGGAATCTTCCAACCCCCATCCGACAAAAGCGTTATCGAAGCCGTCGACGCGATCGAGATCGCTGCGCGCCACAGCCAGGTTGCAGGTTTGCGCGCCGCGCCAACTTGCGCTGTGCAGCTTGCGCAACGGGCCAAGCGGTAGATGCACCGCCGGCGCCAGACGATTGATGCCGCCGCTTAGCCGGTGGCGCAGGAACGTGCCGAAATTCCACATTTGCGGCGCCAGTCCTTGCGCCAGGATGGCCGTGGTGAGCTCGCGCGACAACAAGATGCGATTGCCGGTCACGAACCAGCCTGGCTCATAAAGCCGCCGATGCGCGGCGATAAAATCGGGTCTCGCCACGCAATCGCCGTCGAGGAAAATGCACAGCGCGCCGGCGCTGGCGCGAATGCCACGGTTGCGGATCTCGCCGCCGCGAAAGCCGCGGTGTTGATGGAGAACGTGCTTGAGCGGTAGCGCCAGGCGTGCCTTCCAACTCTCGATCAGGCTTGTGGTGTCAGGACCCGAACCGTCGTCAGCAATGACGATCTCGAAATTTTGATCCGATTGGGCGCCGAGCGCACGTATGACCGCGTCCAGCGCGTCCTCGCGGTTGTAGGTGGTGACGATAACTGAAATGAGGGAGACGCCGCTCACGACCTAACGTCCGCAGGCAGCAGGACAACGGTCCGCATCGATTAGTCCTCGACGGCTTGTTTCACCGGCCGCGTGCGCTCGACGATCGCCGTGGTCGAGTGACCGGGCACCAAATCCACCAGCACTACGTCGCCCCCGGCCTTTTCCACCACCTCGCGACCCACCACCTCCTCGCGCGTGTAATCGGCGCCCTTGACGAGGACAGCCGGGCGCACGCGTTTGATCAATTCGAGTGGCGTGTCCTGGTCGAAAACCACGACCAGATCGACTGCTTCTAGTGCGGCGAGCACTTCGGCGCGGCCTTCAGCCGGATTGATCGGCCGGCCTTTACCTTTAAGCCTAGTCGTCGAGCCATCGCTGTTGAGACCGACCACCAGCCGATCGCAAGCGGCACGCGCTTCCGCCAATAGTTTCACGTGTCCGCGATGCAGGAGATCGAAACAGCCATTGGTGAAGCCAATGCGCAATCCGTGGCGCCGCCATTCGGTGAGACGTTCATCGAGCATTGCCCAATCGAACACGATCTTATCCTCGGGCGCGAGTGAGGCTGAAGGCAGAATACGGTGGCGCAATTCGGTCAAGCTCACCGTCGCGGTGCCGCGTTTGCCAACCACGACAGCGGCGGCGGCATTTGCCGCGCGCATGGCCGCGTCGAACGGCGCTTTCATGGCAAGCAGGACCCCCATCACCGCGGCCACGGTATCGCCGGCACCGGAGACGTCGTGCACTTTTACCGGATAAGCGGGAATATGGAGCGGTGGCTGCCCCTCCACGTGCAGTGTCATACCCTGCTCGCTGCGCGTGACCAGCACCGCATCGCTGCCGACCATCCGGCCAAGCTCGGCCGCGGCTTTGGCGACCTCCGCCTCAGTCGTAACCGGGCGATGCACAGCAACGCCGAGCTCCTGCCGATTGGGCGTGATCAGCGTCGCACCCCGGTAAATGCTGTAATCGTGGCTTTTCGGATCGACCACCACCGGTTTGCCAAGCTGGCGCGCGCGATCGATGATCGCGCGGATGACATGCGGCGTCAGCACTCCTTTGGCATAATCGGACAACACGACTGCGCCGCATTGCGCTAATGCCGCCTCGGCATGCGCGATCACGGCGGCCTCGCTGGCGGCACTCGCCGGCCGCGCCGTTTCCCAATCCGCGCGCACGAGATGCGCGGAGTGATGCTCGGAAACGAACCGCACCTTGCGCGTCGTATGGCGGCCCGCCTCGATGACGAGATGCGGGGTAACCGAGCCATTGAGCTTGGCAAACGCATCGGACAATGTGCGCGCCGCGTCATCCTTGCCGATGAGGCCAACAAAGATGCAGTGCGCGCCAAGCGCGCCGATATTGCGAGCAACATTGCCGGCGCCGCCGATCTCGATCTCGCTGCGCGCAACCGCCAGCACCGGCGTCGGCGCCTCCGGCGAAATGCGGCTCACCTCGCCATAGACGAAATCATCGAGCATGAGATCGCCAATGCAGAGCACGGTCTGCTTCGCTACAAGCTTTAGCGATTCCTCGAAATCGAACATGACTGTTGCCGCCGAGTCTCTAGAGCGGGATGACATTTCGTCGAATCGTTATCCCGCTCTAGCTTTTTGTTTGAGCACGATCTTTTCCGAAAACCGATTACCACTTTTCGAGATCATGCTTTAAGCGCCACGACCGTGCTCAGCGATAGCGATCGGCACGATCGAGATAACAATCGACGTAGTGTTTCACCGCTGTTTCGAGCGGCGTGAAGTCCGCATTATAGCCGGCGCGCCGCAGGTTCGCGGTATCGGCTTGCGTAAAATACTGATAACTGTCGCGGATCGCGGCCGGCATGTCGATATATTCGATCGCGGCCGGCCGGCCGAGCGCGGCGAACATAGCATGCATTAAGTCGCGAAAGCTGCGCGCTACGCCAGTACCGACATTGAAGACCCCAGAGACGGCCGGCGTCTCGACCAGCCAACGCACAACGGCGATTGCATCATCGACATAGATGAAATCACGTTTCTGGTCGCCGTCCGCGATGCCGACGCGATGCGATTTGAATAGACGGATCGGTTTGCCGGACTTGGCATCGTCGAACCGTTTGGCGACGAGGCTCATCATCTCGTCTTTATGGTATTCATTAGGACCGAATACATTGAAAAATTTCAGACCCGCCCATTGCGGCGGAAGCTTGTCGCCACGGCGAACGCGCTCGACGACGGCAAGATCGAACAGTTGCTTGCTCCAGCCGTAGAGATTCATCGGCCTCAGGCGCTTGAGCGCACCAGCCGCCCAATCGTCGCAATAACCCTCGCCGCCATCGCCATAGGTCGCCGCTGAGGAGGCATAAATGAATGGGGTGCGGGTCGCGGTGCACCAGTCGAGCAGCCGCAGCGAAAGTCGGAAATTATTTTCCATGATGGCGTCACCGTCCCGCGCGGTAGTCGACGAGATCGCGCCGAGATGGATCACCGCCTCAAGCTTTCGGCCTTCGAGCCATTGCCGCAGTTCCGGCGGCGGAATGAAATCGGCAACCTGCCGGCGAGCAAGATTGCGCCATTTATCGTCGCTGCCCAGGAAATCGCTGACGGCGACATCGGCGCACCCAGCCTCATTGAGGCTGGCAACAACATTCGATCCGATAAACCCGGCCCCGCCGGTGACCAGCAACATCGATACTTTAAAAACCGGTTTGAGGATCGATCAGGTCACTTGCCGATCGTCTTTACCGCACCTTTGCCCCAGACTCGCCTGCCGGGCAACTCGCAGTCGTAGGGCCGAATTCCACTGATAGTTAACGTAAGTAGACGTCACTGAGCATACCACTAATGTTCTCAAATAGTTACGTAGCCCTGATGGTGAATTCGCAAACCCCCCGCCTGGGCTATAATCCGCTGCGCCCTCACCGCCACCAGCCAGAGAACAAATGCAAACCATTCAACGGTGCAACTCTGCGATTTTCACGGCACTCCTGGCGCGCAGAATGATCGCATCGGCGCGGCGGTCGCGCCGCAGTCGTGCTGAAATCGGGAAGCCTCGTGAATGCAGTGCCGCGCCAAAAAATTGCAAACCGAGCGGGCTTCGGGCGCAGCAATGAATCCCTACGCAAAACCAAACGACGACGGTCCCATTCTCATTGTTCCCTACATGTGGATCGGCGATTTCGTGCGCTGCCACTCGGTGGTCAAACTACTGAACGCGCGATTTCCAGATCGGCCGGTGGATATCCTGTCCACGACGTTATGCGCCCCGCTTACCGACTACATGCCGGGCGTACGTCGGTCGATTGTCTTCGATCTGCCGCGCAGTCGTCTCGCTCTTACGCATCAACTGGCGCTCGCGCGCCGTCTCCGGCGCGAAAATTATGGCACGGCGCTTATCATGCCGCGCACCTGGAAGTCGGTCTTGGCGCCGTTTCTTGCCGGAATCCCTGAGCGTACCGGTTTCGTCGGCGAGGCACGCTATTTCCTGCTCAACGATCTACGATATGGCGAGCGGCAATTGCCGCGCATGGTGGATCGCTGTGCCGCGTTGGCGCTTCCTGCTGCGGCCAAGCTTCCGCGCGACTGGCCAATGCCAGAGCTAAAAGTCGCGCATGCAGAGATCGACACTTGGCGGCGCGAGCGCGGTCTCGCCGGGGACGGCAGGCCCGCGGTCGCGCTGGCGCCCGGTGCGGTTGGCCCGTCCAAGCGCTGGCCAGCAAGCGCCTATGCCGCGCTGACGCGCCGCCTCATCGCTGAAGGTCTCAACGTCTGGGTAATCGGCGGACCGGAAGAGAAGGCGTTGGCCGGTGAAATTATCGCCGATACGACGGCGCGCGATTTGACCGGGAATGATCTGCGCAATGCGATCCTCGCGCTTGCCACCGCGGCTTTGGCCGTATCAAACGATTCCGGCCTTCTGCATGTCGCCGCCGCACTCGGAACCCCGACCGTCGGAATCTTCGGCCCGACCAGCCCTTGGCATTGGGCGCCGCTCAATCCGCTGGCGGCAACCATCGAGACGGCCAGCAAACTTGATTGCCGGCCATGTCACAAGCCGGTCTGCCGCCTCGTTCATCACCGCTGCATGCGCGATATCCCCTCGGAACAAGTCTTCGCCGCCGTTCGCGAGGCTCTCGCCCCGCTTGTTCCCGCTGCCTGAAGGCGAAAACTTGGGCAGACCACGTTTTCAAGGCATTGCTGTAGACGCAGAGAATCGGAGACGGTCGCATTCATGGCACTTCTGGTCACCGGCGGCGCCGGCTACATCGGCAGCCAAATGGTTCATGAACTGGTCGACGCCGGTGAACGTGTCGTCGTGCTCGATGACCTCTCCACCGGCTTTCGTTGGGCCGTTCCCGAAGGCGTGCCGCTCGTCATCGGTGAAACTGGAGATCAGGCGATGGTGGCGCGGCTGATCCGCGACCACGAAGTGGACTCGATCATCCATTTCGCTGCTTCGATCGTCGTGCCGGATTCAGTGCGTGACCCGCTGGGCTATTATCGCAATAACACCGTCAATTCGCGTGCTTTGATCGAATCCGCAATCCGCAACGGCATCCGCCATTTTGTCTTTTCTTCCACCGCCGCGGTCTACGGCAATCCGACGGCAGTTCCGATTGCCGAGGATGCGCCGACGCTGCCGATTTCGCCGTATGGCTGGTCGAAGCTGATGACCGAGATAATGCTGCGCGATGCAAGCCGCGTCCATCGGATGGGCCATATCATCCTGCGTTATTTCAATGTCGCCGGCGCCGATCCGCAAGGCCGCACCGGACAATCGAGCGCAGTCGCCACGCATTTGATCAAAGTGGCTGCGGAAACAGCCTTGGGATTGCGGCCAAAGCTCGAAATTTTCGGCACCGACTATCCGACGACCGATGGTACGTGTATCCGCGATTACATCCATGTCAGCGACCTCGCCGATGCGCATAAGCTGGCATTGCACTATCTGCGATCCGGCGGAATCCCGCTGACGCTCAATTGTGGCTATGGCCACGGTTTCTCCGTTCGTGAGGTCATCGAAACGGTCAAGCGTGTGTCGGCTGTCGATTTCAAGGTCGAGAACGCGCCGCGGCGAGAAGGCGACCCCGCGCGCATCGTGGCCGCCAGCGAGCGTATAGGCGATGCGCTCGGCTGGCATCCACGCTATGATGATTTGCCGACGATCGTCGCGCACGCGCTGGCCTGGGAACGTCAGCTCATGACGCGGTTCCCGCGCGACGAGCGCGGCCGCGGCCTCGTCGAAACCGCTTGAAAACTCCGAACCATCCAGGCATGCAACGGGAAAGGCTGCGCCAATGCCGCAGCCGGGTGAGGACTGGAAATGATGGCGGCAACAGCCGAAGTATCGCAGCGATATTCGACCTATGCGCTGGTGCGGCGCCTTTTGGTCGATGAAGCGCTTGGCTATTGGCCGCGTTACGCCATTGCCTTCGCTTTGATGGGGATCGCTGCCGCGGCCACCGCGCTCACCGCCTATCTCCTCGGCACGATGACCAACGAAGCCTACGTCAATCGAAATTTTCACGGCATCGTCGTTATCGGCATGATCGCAGCGGCGATCTTCGCGGCGAAGGGATTTGCCACTTATGGCTCGGCGGTCACGCTGTCTTCGATCGGCAACAGCATCATCGCCGGCAATCAACGCCGTCTATTCGACAAGCTGTTGCAACAAGATATCGGCTTTTTCGCCGACCGGCATTCCTCCGAATTTATCGCGCGGCTGACGACCGGCGCCGCTGCGGTCAGCCAGGTAATCAATCTCCTGATCACCGCTGTCGGCCGCGATCTGATGTCGCTGATCGGACTGACGATCGTCATGATCGTTCAGGATCCAATCATGTCGCTGATCGGCTTCGTGATGGCGCCGCCGGCGTTCTTTTTTCTGCGCAAGCTGATCCGCCGGGTACGCAACATCGCGCGTATGCAATTCACCGGGGGCACGCATATCATCGAGACCATGCAGGAGGCGCTGCAAGGCCTGCGCATGGTCAAGGCCTTTGCGCTGGAAGCTGAGATGCGGCGCCGGCTGGACAAGAGCGTCGCCGATGTGCAGCACGAGTCCAACAAGATGGCGCGTGTATCCAATCGCGCCAGCCCCCTGATGGAGATGCTCGGCGGCTTCGCGATCGCGCTGGCGACGATCTACGGCGGATATCGTGTCATCGAAACCGGAGCGACGCCCGGCGCCTTTGTCTCGTTTCTGGCCGCGTTCTTGTTGGCCTATGAGCCGGCAAAGCGGCTTGCTCGCTTGAACATCGATCTCAACAACAATCTTGTCGGCGTGCGCGTTCTTTATGAGATCATTGACAGCCCGCCGGGCGAGCCGAATGACGACAATCTGCCGCCGCTCGCGCTGACGACCGCGCGCATCCAGTTTGCCGAAGTGCATTTCGCCTACCGCCACGACACGCCGGTGCTGCGGGGCATGAGCTTTGTCGCGCAACCCGGCGCGGTAACAGCGCTGGTCGGCCCTTCCGGCGGCGGCAAGTCGACGGTGCTCAATCTGCTGTTGCGCTTCTATGAAGCCGATGGCGGCCAGGTGCTTATCGACGGCCAAGACATTACGTCGGTGTCGCGCCGCTCGCTGCGCTCCGAGATCGCCTATGTCGGCCAGATCGTGCATCTATTTCGTGGTACGATCCGCGAGAACATTGCGCTCGGCAAGCTCGGCGCCTCAGACCCCGAAATCGTCGCGGCAGCGAAGGCCGCGCATGCCCACGACTTCATCATGGGATTCCCGGCCGGCTACAATACGCCAGTCGGCGAGCACGGCTTGCAGCTTTCCGGCGGTCAGCGCCAGCGTATCGCGATTGCCCGGGCGCTGATCAAGAATTGCCCGATCATCCTGCTCGACGAGGCCACCGCAGCGCTCGATTCGGAATCGGAGCGCCACGTTCAGGAAGCGCTGGCCGAACTATGCAAGGGCCGTACGACGCTGGTGATCGCGCATCGCCTTTCCACGATCATGCACGCCGACAGCATTCTTGTGGTCGAGAACGGACTGGTGGTGGAATCCGGCCGGCACGACGAGCTCCTCCGCAAAGGCGGGCGCTACGCCTCGTTTTACCGGCTGCAGCTGAAGGAACAGGCGCCGCCGCTCGCGGAGCCGGTACCGATCGCAGTCACCTCCAGATGATGGGCCAAGTTCGAATTGACGGCGCGAGTTTGGCGCTATAAGTCGAGCGTCCTCCCTCAGTTTCATCGTTCCCCCAGCTTGAAATTCCAATATGAGCACCGACAGCAAGATCTATGTCATTGCGCAACCGCCGCAGGCCGCGATTGCGGTCGCTGGTAGCGACAAATATTTTCCGGTCCGGCGGCTTTGGTGCGTCGGCCGCAATTATGTGG
>DASZCJ010000126.1:0-3275 GCA_035943155.1 Xanthobacteraceae bacterium
CTTAAACCCGCTCCGGACGCGCACTTGCTCGATACCACGCATTTGGGTATAGACGCCGCATTCCGGGCCGCCGTCGATATCATCGAGGCTGTTCGAGCGGGCCGAAAGCGCCGTTAACGGTGTTTTCGTCATCGGAGGTAAGCCCGTTCACAGGTTTGAAGGCGGTTGGCTACCAAAATCTGCTGGTTGCCAAATCTGCTGACGGCGCCGAAAGCTTCGTCCGGAACGCAACTCGTCCGACCGTATGGCATTGACCCCAACCATCGGCGTCGCCGGTGGTGATCATACGTTCGGGCTCGTCTCAATCTCCGGGGTCTGGAGTAATTTATGGCTCAGGTTTCGGCTCAATCCGCCACCGCCGCGCCGACGCGCGAAGACTTTGCCAAGCTGATCGATGAATCGTTCGGCAACGGCCACGTGCAGGAAGGCTCGGTCGTCAAAGGGACGGTCGTTGGGATCGAACGCGATGTCGCGGTGATCGATGTTGGGTTGAAGACCGAAGGCCGCGTCGCGTTGCGCGAATTCACCGGGCCAGGCCGCTCGGCCGAAATCAAACTCGGCGATACCGTCGAGGTTTATCTCGAAAGGATTGAAAACGCGCTGGGTGAAGCCGTGCTGTCACGCGACAAAGCGCGGCGCGAGGAAAGCTGGGGCAAGCTTGAGAAAGCCTTCCAGAATAATGAAAAGGTCCAGGGCGTTATTTTCAATCAGGTCAAGGGCGGGTTCACCGTCGACCTCGACGGCGCCGTTGCCTTCCTGCCGCGCTCGCAGGTCGATATCCGCCCAATCCGGGATGTCTCGCCGCTGATGAACAATCAGCAGCCGTTTCAGATTCTCAAGATGGACCGCCGGCGCGGCAATATCGTCGTGTCGCGCCGCACTGTCTTGGAAGAGACCCGTGCCGAACAGCGCCAGGAACTGGTGCAGAATCTCGAAGAAGGCCAGGTCATCGACGGCGTCGTCAAAAACATCACCGACTACGGCGCGTTCGTCGATCTCGGCGGGATCGACGGGCTGCTGCACGTCACCGATATCGCCTGGCGGCGGGTCAATCATCCCTCCGAGGTGCTCAATATCGGCCAGCAGGTGAAGGTCAAAATCATCAAGATCAACCACGAGACGCACCGCATCTCGCTCGGCATGAAGCAACTGCTCGACGATCCTTGGCAGGGCATCGAGGCCAAATATCCGGTCGGCACCCGCTTCACCGGGCGGGTCACCAACATCACCGACTATGGCGCTTTCGTCGAACTCGAACCGGGCATCGAGGGGCTGATTCACGTTTCGGAAATGTCGTGGACCAAGAAGAATGTTCATCCCGGCAAGATCGTCTCGACCTCACAGGAGGTCGAGGTGCAGGTGCTCGAAGTCGATCCGGTCAAGCGCCGCATTTCGCTCGGGCTGAAACAGACCATGCGCAACCCATGGGAGTTGTTTGTCGAGAAATATCCCGCCGGTTCGGTGGTCGAAGGCGAAGTCAAAAACAAGACCGAGTTCGGCCTGTTCCTCGGCCTCGACGGCGATGTCGATGGCATGGTGCACCTCTCCGACCTCGACTGGAAACGGCCGGGCGAGCAGGTCATCGAGGAGTACAAGAAGGGCGATAAGGTCAAAGCGCAGGTCCTCGATGTCGATGTCGAGAAAGAGCGCATCTCGCTCGGCATCAAGCAGCTCTCGGAAGACGCGGCGGCGTCGACCGAGCCGGCAGCCGGCGATCTGAAGAAGGGCGCCGTGGTTACCTGCGAAGTCATCGAGGTCAAGGAGGGCGGCATCGACGTGCGCATCGTCGGCACCGAATACACCTCCTTCATAAAGCGCTCCGAGCTGGCGCGCGATCGCTCCGAGCAGCGGCCCGACCGTTTCGCTGTCGGCGAAAAGGTAGACGCGCGGGTGACCCAGTTCGATCGCCGATCGCGGCGGGTGTCGGTCTCGATCAAAGCGTTGGAAGTCGCGGAGGAGAAAGAAGCGATCGCCCAATATGGCTCATCGGATTCCGGCGCCACCTTGGGCGACATTCTCGGAACGGCGCTCAAACGCAAGGGCGAGGGCGGCGAAGACGACGAAAAGGACGAAAAAGCCGAAAAAGATGAAGCGCAACAGTGATGAAAAAAAGCCATGTCGCTTGATGCCGATCTCATCGTCGACCGCCGCCGCATGCGGCGGAAGCTTAGCTTCTGGCGGGTGACGACTATTGCGCTGATCGTGATCGGCATTGCCGGCGCGGCGGCGGTGGCGGGCAACCGCACTTACTCATTCGGCGTGCGCCCTTACATCGCGCGGTTGACCGTCTCGGGCTTGATCCGAAGCGACCAGAATCGTGCAGAGCAGCTTGACCGGCTGGCGCGCTCGAGCCTCGCGCGCGCGGTTGTCCTTCATGTCGATAGTCCGGGCGGCACGACCGCCGGTTCGGAGCAGCTCTTCAATGCGCTGTCGCGCCTGCGGGAAAAAAAGCCGGTGGTGGTGGTTGTCGATAGCCTAGCTGCCTCCGGCGGTTATATCGCCGCGATCGCCGGCGATCACATCGTGGCGCAGCAAACGTCACTGCTCGGCTCGATCGGCGTCCTGTTCCAGTATCCCAATCTCGCCGATCTCCTCGGTAAGCTCGGCGTGAAAGTGGAATCGGTGAAATCTACCCCGCTCAAGGCATCGCCCGACGGCTTCGAGCCGACAAGTCCGGAGGCGCGGGCGGCTTTGGATTCGATCATCCAGGATTCCTACGCCTGGTTCAAAGGCATTGTGCAAGATCGGCGGCATCTCACGGACGCGCAATTGCAGACTGCCGCCGACGGGCGTGTTTTCACCGGACATCAGGCCGTCAATCTCAAATTGATCGACGAGCTTGGCGACGAGCGCACGGCGCTGGCATGGCTTGGCAAGGAAAAGAACATAGATACGAAACTGCCGGTGCGCGACTACGATCTGCACAGTCGGTTTAGCGACCTGAGATTCCTGCACGCCGCGGCGCTCGCGCTTCTCGATGCGGCGGGGCTAACCACGCTGGCCAAGCATCTCGAACAGTGGAGCACGGTCGAGGCGGTGCAGCGCTTCAACCTTGACGGTCTCCTGGCCCTTTGGCACCCTGCCGATGCGAACTAAGCGTGGCTTTGCGTTGGCGGCTTAGTTCGGGATTCTAGTCAGCGTTGGCGGGGCGAGCCATGATCAAATCGGAACTGGTTCAGCGTATTTCCGCGCAGAACCCCCATTTGTACCAGCGCGACGTCGAGAACATCGTCAACGCTATTCTCGGAGAAATTGTCGCGGCGATGTCGCGCGGC
>DASZCJ010000127.1:0-2186 GCA_035943155.1 Xanthobacteraceae bacterium
CAGTTAGGCCTCTGCACGCATTGAGTTTCGTGAATCGGGATGGCCGGGACAAGCCCGGCCATGACGGGCTTCAAAGCTTGGGCCGCACATATCAATACGACCGCGGCAGCCCGAGCACATGCTCGGCGATGTAAGAGAGCACCAGATTGGTCGAGATAGGCGCCACGGTGTAGAGCCTGGTCTCGCGGAATTTGCGCTCGATATCGAATTCCTCGGCGAAACCGAAACCGCCATGGGTCTGCACGCACATGTCGGCGGCGGCCCAGGACGCTTCAGCGGCCAGATGCTTCGCCATATTGGCTTCGGCGCCGCAGTCGCGGCCTGCTTCGTAGAGCGCGGCCGCCTCGCGCACCATGAGTTCGGCGGCGCGCATGCCGATATAAGCGCGCGCAATCGGAAACTGGACGCCCTGATTTTGCCCGATCGGGCGGCCGAACACGACGCGCTCGCCGGCATAAGCAGTTGCCTTCTGGATGAACCACTTGGCGTCGCCGATGCATTCGGCCGCGATCAGGATGCGTTCGGCGTTCATGCCGGAAAGGATGTAACGGAAGCCCTCGCCCTCCTTGCCGATCACCGCTTCGGCCGGCACCCGCAGGTTTTCGAAAAACACCTCGGTCGTCGCGTGGTTCATCATGGTGCGGATCGGCCGGATGGTCAGACCTTTGTTCTTCGCCGTGCGCATGTCGACCAGAAAGACTGTAAGGCCGGCGGTCCGCGATTGCGCCTGCTCGCGCGGCGTGGTGCGGGCCAGGAGCAACATGAGATCGGAATGTTCGGCGCGCGAGGTCCAGATTTTCTGGCCGTTGACGACATAGTGATCGCCGTCGCGCACCGCGGTGGTGCGCAGACTCAGCGTGTCGGTGCCGGAAGTCGGCTCGGTGACCCCGAACGCCTGCAGGCGCGATTCGCCGCGCGCGATCGCCGGCAGATAACGCTTTTTTTGTTCCGTGCTGCCGTGCCGAAGCAGCGTACCCATCGTGTACATCTGCGCGTGGCAGGCCGCGCCATTGCAGCCGGCCGCCTGGATCTCTTCCATGATCGCGGCCGCCGCCGTCATCGTCAGCCCGCTGCCGCCGTACTCCTCGGGAATAAGTGCGGCGAGGAAGCCGGCTTTGGTCAGCGCGGCGACGAATTCTTCCGGGTAGGCGCGCTCGCGATCGAGGCGGCGCCAGTATTCGCCGGGGAAATTTGCGCACAGCGCCCGCACCGATTCCCGGATCGGCGCCAGATCGTCGGGTGTTACGTTCGAAGTCATGTGACGATCACGATTACAACTGCAGCTCGGCGCGGCCGTTATTGACCGCGATCACGTCACGCTCTATGACGCGCGAACGAAGGCTGACGATTTTGCCGTCGCGCCACATTTCCGTGCGCAGCGTCTCGCCGGGAAATACCGGCGCGGAAAAACGGCAGGCAAAGGCGGTCAGCTTTTGCGGATCGTAACCGCAAAACGTTCGCAGCACAGCGTGGCCGGCGATGCCGAAATTGCCAAGCCCGTGCATGATCGGCCGCGGATAGCCGGCCTGCTTCGCCACCGCCGGCTCGGCGTGTAGCGGATTGAGATCGCCGCTTAAGCGATAGATCAGCGCCGCTTCGGGGCGGGTCGCGAGATCGCAAGTCACATCCGGTGCGCGCGACGGAATCGGATGCGGCTCCGGGGCCTGTCGTGGCGGACCGCCGAAGCCGCCATCGCCGCGGCAAAACGTCGTCTGCGTTACCGTTGCGATCAGCTCCCCGGTCGCTTTGTCCGTCACTTTGCGTTCGCTGAGCACCAGCGCGCCTTTGCCTGGGCCTTTGTCGATCACTTCGACGATGCGCAATCGGCCGATCACGGTTCCCTTTGCCGCCAGTGGACGATGCAGGGTGATGCCTTGCTCGCCATTGACGATTTTCAGCCAATCGATCCCCGTGTCCCGCTTGCGCGCCCAAAAGCCGGGATGGCCGAGGACGGTCCCCATGGTCGGCAGCACTTTCAAATTTTTCTCGTAAACGAAGGCGAGCTCGTTCTCGTTCATCGGATCGTGGCCAAGCCCGATGCCGAGCGCGTACAGGATGCAATCCTTGACGCCGTAGGTCTGCTCGGCCGGTGGAACTTCGAGCCCCATGAGTTTTTCGTAGACGATGGTCATCGCGCGCACGCTGACGCCTGCTGCGCGCAGACCGCGACGTTGCCTCCCCCCTTG
>DASZCJ010000128.1:0-6043 GCA_035943155.1 Xanthobacteraceae bacterium
GTGAAATCGCCAGCGAAATGAGGATCGCCAACGACAGCGTCAGCGTGAATTCACGAAACAGCCGGCCGAGAACTCCACCCATCAGCAGGATAGGCAAGAACACCGCGACCAGCGACAGGCTGATGGAGAGCACCGTGAAGCCGACTTCGCGCGCGCCGACCAAAGCCGCACGCAGGCGCGGCATGCCGGCTTCGAGATGGCGCGATACGTTTTCCAGAACGACGATCGCATCGTCGACAACAAACCCAGTCGCGATAGTCAAAGCCATTAGCGAAAGAATGTTCAGGCTATAACCGAGCAGGTACATCGCGCCGAAAGTGCCGATGATCGAGACCGGCACCGCGACGAATGGGATCACGGTCGCGCGCACGTCGCGCAAGAACAGATAAACGACCAGCGTCACCAGCACGATGGCGATCGCCAGAGTAAATTCGGTGTCACGCAGCGACTGTCGGATCGTGATGCTGCGATCAATGGCGATGGTGACGTTGACGTCGGCCGGCATCGCTGCTTCGAGATGCGGCAAGGCTGCCTTCACGCTGTCGATCGTCTCAATGATATTGGCGCCCGGCTGACGGAATAGAATGATGAGCACCGAAGGTTGGCCGTTGGAAAGGCCGAGGTTGCGGACGTCTTCGACGGAATCGACGACGTTAGCGACGTCCGACAAGCGCACCGCCGCGCCGCTGCGATAGGCGATGACCAGGGGTGCGTAGTCAGCCGCCTTGGTCGATTGATCGTTGGTGTAGATCTGGAAACGGCGGTCGCCGTCGTCGATTGTACCTTTGGGGCTGTTGGCATTGGCGGAGGCGAGCGCGGCGCGCACGTCTTCCAACCCGATGCCGTATTTGAACAGCGCGGTCGGATTGAGCTCGGCGCGCACCGCGGGCAACGCCGAGCCACCGATGATGACCTGTCCAATGCCGCTGATCTGGGAAAGCTGCTGCTGAAAGACGTTGCTTGCCGCGTCGTACATCTGGCCTTGCGTCAACGTCTTCGACGTCATTGCCAGGATGAGAATCGGCGCGTCGGCGGGGTTCACTTTGCGGTAGGTTGGATTGGTCTTCAGGCTGGTCGGCAGGTCGGCGCGCGCGGCGACGATCGCGGCCTGCACGTCGCGCGCCGCGCCGTCGATGTCGCGATTGAGGTCGAATTGCAGGGTGATGCGGGTCTGACCGATGCCGCTTTGCGAGGTCATTTCCGTGACGTCGGCGATCTGGCCGAGATGGCGCTCGAGCGGTTCGGCGACGCTGGTGGCGACGGTTTCCGGGCTCGCGCCCGGAAGCTGCGCGTTCACCGAAATGGTGGGAAAATCGACCTGCGGCAGGGGCGCGACCGGCAACTTGGTAAATGCGAGAACGCCGGCGAGCGCAATGCCGAGCGTCAACAGCGTGGTTGCCACCGGCCGGTAGATGAAGGGCGCGGATATGTTCATTCGGCCGGCGCTCCCGGCGCGAGCGGATTCGAAGGCCGGTGGCCGGTCAAACGCACCGCCAAGCGGTCAAAATAGAGATAGATCACCGGCGTGGTGAACAAGGTCAACATCTGGCTGACCACCAGCCCGCCAATGATCGCGATGCCAAGCGGCTGGCGCAGTTCGGATCCGGTGCCGGTCCCCAGCATCAGCGGCATGGCGCCAAGGATCGCCGCCATCGTCGTCATCATGATCGGCCGGAAACGCAACAGCGAGGCTTGATAGATCGCTTCGCGCGGCGACAACCCTTCGCTCCGCTCGGCGTCCAGCGCGAAATCGATCATCATGATCGCGTTTTTCTTGACGATGCCGATCAACAGAATGATGCCGATGATCGCAATGACGTCGAGGTCATAGCGCAGCAGGATCAGCGAAAGTAGCGCGCCGACGCCGGCCGAGGGCAGGGTGGATAGGATCGTGATCGGGTGGATGAAGCTCTCGTAGAGCACGCCGAGCACGATGTACATCGCCACTATCGCCGCGATGATCAGAAACACCTCGTTCTTCAAGGAGGACTGGAATGCGGCGGTGGTGCCCTGAAAGGCAGTGATGAAGCTCAATGGCAGGCCGACTTGGGCTTCGGCTTGTTCGATCGCGGCGAGGCCAGCCTCAAGCGAATAACCTGGCGCGGTGTTGAATGAGATGGTCGTTGCCGGAAATTGACCGAAATGAGTGATTACCAGCGGCGCGGCGCGCTGCTCGATATGCGCGATGGCCGACAGCGGCACCTGACGGTTGCTCGACGATGAGGACGACGGCAGATACAGTGAAGACAGCCCGCTCAACGACTGTTGCAGCGCCGGATCGATTTCGAGAATGACGCGATACTGATTGGACTGCGTATAGATCGTGGAAATGATGCGCTGGCCGAACGCATCGTAGAGCGCATTGTCCACCGTCGCAGGCGTGATGCCGAAGCGGCTGGCGGTCGCCCGGTCGATCACGATGTCGACGGCAAGGCCTTGCTGCTGCAGGTCGCTGGCGACATCGGTAATCTCGGCCCGCTCGCTGAGCGCTTGCACCAGTTTCGGCACCCAAGTGGCGAATTCCGCCGGATTGGCATCCTCCAGCACGAAATGATACGGCGCGCGGGTGATCGTCGCATCGATGGTCAAATCCTGCACTGGCTGCATGTACAGCCTGGTGCCGGCAATGCCGGCGACCTCGTTTTGCAGGCGGCGAATGATCTGGCTCGCCGAAAGCGCGCGGCTATCGTGCGGCTTGAGCGTAATCAGGAAGCGGCCGGTATTGAGCGTCTGATTGGTGCCGTCGACGCCGATGAACGAGGTCAGATTCTCGACGTCGGGATCTTTCAAAATGGTCTCGGCCAATTTGTTCTGCACCTCGGCCATCGCCTGATAGGAGATGCTTTGCGGCGCCTCCGAGATGGCCTGGATCAGGCCGGTATCCTGTACCGGGAAGAATCCCTTCGGGATGACGACGTAGAGCAAGATCGTCAGCGCGAGCGTGAGCAGCGCGACGAGTAATGTCATTGGTTGGCGATCCAGCACCCAATCGAGCGCCTGGCCGTAGCGGGCGATCACCGCGTTGAAAATCTGCTCGGCTTTGAGATCGAACCTGGTGCGCTCGCCGTCCGGGTGGTGGCGGATCAGCTTGGCGCATAGCATCGGCACCAACGTCAGCGACACGATCGCGGAAATTACAATCGTTACCGCAAGCGTGATCGAAAACTCGTGGAACAGCCGGCCGACTACGTCGCCCATGAACAACAGTGGGATCAATACGGCAATCAGCGAGATCGTCAGCGAAATGATCGTGAAGCCGATCTGCTCGGAGCCGCGCAACGCGGCTTCCAGCGGCTCCATGCCGCTTTCGACGTAGCGGGCGATATTTTCGATCATAACGATGGCGTCGTCGACGACGAAGCCGGTCGCGATGGTCAGCGCCATCAGCGACAAATTGTCGAGGCTAAAGCCTAACAGATACATCGCGCCGAATGTGCCGACGAGCGACAACGGCACCGACAGGCTAGGAATGACTGTGCCGGGCAGCGTGCGCAAGAATACGAAGATGACCAGAACGACGAGGACCACCGCCAGCCCCAGTTCGAATTCCACGTCGGCGACCGAAGCGCGGATCGTCACCGTGCGGTCGCTCATTACACTGACGTTCATGGCCGCGGGTAGGGTGGACAGAATTTGCGGCAGCACCGACTGGATGCGGTCGACCACCGCAATAATGTTGGCGCCGGGCTGGCGTTGCACGTTGATGATGATCGCGGGTGTCGTATTCGCCCAAGCGGCAAGCTTGGTATTTTCCGGACCGCTGACGATTGTGGCGACGTCGGATAAGTGCACCGGCGCGCCGTTGCGATAGGCGACAATCAGGGTGCGATATTGATCGGCACTGGTGACCTGGTCGTTGGCATTGATGGTCAGTGCCTGCGTCGGGCCGTCGAAATTGCCCTTCGGCGTATTGACGTTGAGATTGCCGAGCGTGGTGCGGATATCGTCGATGTTCAGCCCGTATGAGGCGAGCGACTGCGGATTGATCTGAATGCGCACCGCGGGCCGTTGCCCGCCGCTGACACTGACCAGACCGACCCCGCCGATTTGCGAGATCTTTTGCGCGAGCCTGGTCTCGCTGAAATCTTCCAGATCGGTCAGCGCCATGGTTTTCGACGTGACCGCCAGCGTAAGGATCGGCGCGTCGGCCGGATTGACCTTCGAATAGATCGGCGGAGCGGGCAGGTCGGACGGCAGCAGGTTGCCGGCAGCGTTGATGGCCGCCTGCACTTCCTGTTCAGCGACGTCGAGTGAGAGATCGAGGCCAAATTGCAGGGTGACGATCGACGCCCCGGCGGAGCTCGCCGAGGTCATCTGATTGAGACCCGGCATTTGCCCGAATTGCCGCTCCAACGGCGCCGTCACCGACGACGTCATCACCTCGGGACTCGCGCCGGGATAGAGCGTGCGTACTTGGATGGTAGGGTAGTCGACCTGCGGCAGGGTGGAGAGCGGCAGAAAATTATACGCGACCATGCCGGACAGCATGATCGCCGCCATCAACAGCGACGTGCCGACCGGGCGCCGAATGAAAGGCTCGGAGACGTTCATCGCACCGTTTCACCGCCGCGCATCGCGCTCGCTCGGCGTTACCTGCTGCCGGTCGACGGCTGATTTTGCGAACGGCCGGAACGCTGACCTTGGCCGGTTGCTTGGCCGCTTCCTTGGCTGCCACTTTGGCCGCCACCTGCGGTGGGCGGGGCCGCTTGACCGCTCTCGCCGACGACGACGACTTTAAGCCCGTCGCGCAGGCGATCGGTGCCGTCGATGACGACGCGATCGCCGGCCGCCAGTCCGGAATTTATGGCCGTGATATTGCCGTCGATCGGGCCGGTACTGACGGGACGCACCGCGACCGTGTTGTCCGGATTGATGACGTAAACATAGGCGCCGGGCGCGCCGCGCTGGATCGCCGAGGTCGGCACGGTCACGACGTTCTGCAGCGTTTTCACCAGAAGCCGCACATTGACGAACTGGTTCGGAAACAGGGTGTTCTCGTTGTTGTCGAACTGGGCGCGGACTTTCACGGTGCCGGTGGTGGTGTCGATTTGATTATCGATCGCCGAAACTTTGCCGACGGCAAGCTGGCGAATGTTGGCGCGGTCGTAAGCGGTGACGATCAGCGGCGTGCCGGCAATAAATTGCGGCATGATGTCGGGCAGCTCGTCCTCCGGAAGCGAGAACACGACGGAAATCGGCTGCAGTTGCGCGATGACGGCAATGCCGCTGGTGCTGGTGGTCTGCACATAATTGCCGGGATCGACCAAGCGGAGCCCGACCCGGCCGGTGATCGGCGAGACGATGCGGCAATATGCGATGTTGAGAGATTGCGCGTCGACGAGGCCCTGGTCCTGCTTTACCGAGCCGGCATATTGGTCGACAATGAAAACCTGATCCTCGGACTGTTGCCGCGCGATCGAATTCTGCTGGGCCAGGGTGTGATAGCGTTTCAGATCCATTTGCGCTTGCGCCAGCAGACCCTGATCGCGCGCCAACTGGCCTTCATATTGTTCTTTCAAATATTCGTAGGGGCGCGGATCGATCTGGGCGAGAAAGTCGCCTTTCTTCACCAATTGGCCTTCGGTGAATCCGACCTCGGTCAGTTGCCCGTTGATCTGGGTCTGCACCGTCACCGTGGCGAGCGGCGTCACGGTGCCGAGCTCATTGAGGACCACGCGGACATCGCCCAGCGCCGCCGTTGATGCGCCGACGGTTTGCACGGCGCCTTGCGGGAAACGGCCGCCCGGAGGCGGAGCGGATCTGACCCATCGCGCCGTCTCGTAGATGCCGAACGCGAGCAGGATGAGGACAATGACGCCGACGCCCGTTCGCAATCGCGACCGCGGCCGCGCTTTGATCCAAGGGGCCCGAGGCGCCAAAGGTTCAGGAAGCAGGCGGCGGCGAGCGCCTGGCTCTAATTCCTTATCCGTTCTGCGTGTCCGCTCGTCCATCTGCTTTGGTCGATTGCGCTTTGGTCGATTGCGCTTTGGTCGATAGTGCTTTGATCGATTCCCGCACTTTCAACCAGCCTCGACTTATAAAG
>DASZCJ010000129.1:0-2180 GCA_035943155.1 Xanthobacteraceae bacterium
TCACTGAGGCTCTTAGTGCCCTCGACCGCTTGTTGCAGCACCTGGAAATAGGCATAGCCCCAGCCGCCGAGGTAGTAGCCAAGCGGATCGACGCCCTCACTGGCGGCGCGCGCCTGGTATTTTTTGAAGAAATCGGCGGCCGGCGCCATCAACTTCGGAGTCGGCACCCAGAACTCGTAGTTCACGATGCCGTTGAGCTTGGATTTGAGTTTGCTTTTGATGGCGGTGTATTGGATTCCGACCATGCCGCCGCCCATCATCTTCGGCTTCAGGCCCAACTCGCTGGCCGTCTGGACCATGCCGACTGAGGTATTCGGATACGAGCAGATCACCACCAGTTCCGGATTGGTCGCTTGAATTGCGCGAATGATTGGCGAGAAGTCGGTGGTGTTTGGCGGATAGGTTCTATCGTAGACGATCTTAAGACCGTACTTGTGAGCGTTCTCGCGGGCGCCTTCCGCGGCATTGCGCGAGAACTCAGCGTCCTCGGCCGTAATCGCGACGGTTTGCGGCTTCGGATTCTGCGCGGCCGCAATCTCGAAGAAGCCGTCGGTAAATGACTGTTTCGGCGTGGGTCCGGACGGCAGCATCGAGAAATATCTCGGGTAGTGAAAATCATGATTGGCGTCGAGCGCGAACAAGCCAACCAAGACCTTGCCCTTCCCCATGACGGACGGGATGGCCGGGGCCACCAAGTTCGTGCCATATGGGCCGATGACGAGGTCGACCTTGTCGACGTCGAGCAGCTTCGCGTAGATGCCGGGCACACTGTCGGGTTTGGTCTGGTCATCGTAATAGATGAGCTTTACCGGCCGGCCGAGCAGGCCGCCCTTGGAATTGGTTTCCTCTTCCCAGATCTGGGCGCCGAGCAGCGCCTGCTTGCCGGCGCCCGCGAGCGCGCCGGTCTGTGCCATGCTGAAGCCGATCTTGATTGGTGCGCCGCCGCCTTGTGCGAAAGCAGCGGTCGAGGCCAAGGCGGGCGAAACCAGCGCGGCGCTAATGCCGGCATTGAGGTCGCGCCGGGTCATGCGATGGGTCATGTTTTCCTCCACAAAAGCACTATTCTGTATTCATCATACCTGACCGGCCGCCCGACCGGGGGCATGACCCGGCAGTGTCGGGCCTTAGCATGCCCTGCTTTGACAGGCGTGAAAAGAGAGCGGCGGATGACGCGGCAATCTGCCCAAAGCACCGTCACTGCCACTTATTGGGATAGACGATTTATACTGAAACATTATCGCGTTAAACTTGTCGCCGCGGCGTGCGTTGCTAGGACAGCAAATGCGTCTTGAGGGAATATGGAGCTGAAGGCCGATGATTGCCCTGTCGGTTAACGGCAAAACCTATAGCGTCGACGTAGAGGACGACACACCCTTGCTGTGGGTGTTGCGCGATACGATTGGGCTCACTGGGACCAAATATGGCTGCGGCATTGCGCAGTGCGGCGCTTGCACTGTGCTGATCGACGGCAAGCCGACGCGCTCCTGCCAAGTCCCGGCCGCTACGCTTGGCAGCCGGGCCGTCACCACCATCGAAGCTCTTGCGCAAAACGGCAAGCTGCATCCGGTGCAGCAAGCCTGGGTCGATCTCGACGTGCCGCAATGCGGCTATTGCCAGAGCGGGATGATGATGGCGGCGGTGGCGCTGCTGCGGCAAAAGCCGAAGCCGACGGATGCCGATATCGACGCCGCGATCACCAACATTTGCCGTTGCGGGACTTATCAGCGGGTTCGGGCGGCCATTCATGCCGCCGCAAAGGTGGGCTAAAGCGAAATGTCTTTAGGTTGAATCGCCATTTCGCTTTAGCTTATTGTTTGAGCATGATCTTTCCCGAAAACCGGTATCCACTTTTCGGGATCATGCTTTAGCCACAGCGCCGATGAACGAGATCACAGCGAAATCGCAGCCGGCAGCGAGCTATGCCAAGAAAGCCTGGCAGTCGGACGTTATCGTCGATCTGATCAAGCACTACGGCTTTCCCTATATCGCGCTCAATCCGGGCGCCAGTTACCGCGGGCTGCACGACTCGCTGGTCAATTACGGCGGCAATGACCCGCCGCTTCTGCTCTGTCAGCACGAGAAGATCGCGGTGCAGATGGCGCACGGCTACGCCAAGGCGACCGGCCAGCCGATGGTGGCGATCGTGCACGATGTCGTCGGCATGCTGCATGCGACGATGG
>DASZCJ010000130.1:0-8861 GCA_035943155.1 Xanthobacteraceae bacterium
ACGGAGGCCGGACTAAAATATTTTGTGCTCGGTGCGCTGTCCTCCGGCATGCTGCTCTATGGCGCTTCGCTCATCTACGGCTTTACCGGCACCGTGAACTTTGCCGGCATAGCGCATGCGGCGGGGCAGGGCGGCGTCGGATTGATCTTCGGCATCGTGTTCCTATTCGCCGGCTTCTGTTTCAAAGTATCCGCCGTTCCGTTTCACATGTGGACGCCGGACGTCTACGAGGGCGCGCCGACGCCGGTCACGGCGTTTTTTGCCGCGGCACCTAAAGTGGCGGGCATCGCCATGTTCGTGCGCGCCGCGGTAATGGCGTTTCCCGGTATCACCTCGCAATGGCAGCAGATCGTCGTGTTCGTCTCTATCGCCTCGATGGCGCTGGGTTCGTTCGCTGCGATCGGCCAGCGCAATTTCAAGCGGCTGATGGCCTATTCCTCGATCGGCCATATGGGTTTCGCGCTCGTGGGGCTCGCCGCCGGAACCAGCGAAGGCGTGCAGGGCGTCCTCGTTTATGTCGCGATCTATATCACCATGACGCTCGGCGTCTTCGCCGTGATCCTGTCGATGCGGCGGCGCAGCGGCATGGTGGAATCGATCGATCAGCTTGCCGGGCTCTCCCGCATGCACCCGACCATGGCGTTCTTTTTGGCGATGCTGTTATTCTCGATGGCGGGCATCCCGCCACTCGCCGGCTTTTTCGCCAAATTCTATGTCTTTCTTGCCGCGATAAAGGCGGGCTTGTACGCGCTTGCCGTCATTGGCGTGGTCACGAGCGTGGTTGGCGCCTACTATTATCTCTACATCGTCAAACTGATGTATTTTGACGAACCGGCCGGAAAATTCAAGGAAATGCCGTACGAGCTTCGTGTTGTGCTGGCGATTTGCGGCTTGTTCAATATTCTCTTCTTTGTTTATCCGGCGCCGCTCGTCGGGATAGCCAGCGCCGCGGCGCATTCTCTGTTTTGATGCAGCTTGACCGCACCGCGATCGAGGCAGGGGTGCGGCTGGAGACCCTTGCTGCGATAGGCTCGACCAATGCCGAAGCGCGGCTGCGGGCGCAGCGTGGCGAGCGCGGGCCGCTCTGGATCACCGCCACTGCGCAAAGCGCGGGACGCGGCCGGCACGGCCGCACGTGGATTTCGCCGCCAGGCAATCTCTACGCGAGCCTGCTGCTGCGCGATCCTTCATCGTTCGAACACGCGCCGCAACTCGCGTTCGTCGCCGCTCTGGCGCTACGCGACGCGATTGTTGCAGAAGCCGCAGCACTGGCGCCGCAACTTACCTTCAAATGGCCGAACGATTTGCTGCTCGCGGGCGACAAATGCGCCGGCATTCTGATTGAGGGCGAAGCGGCCTTCGACGGCGAAGAAGCCCAAGCGCCTAAGCAGCTAAGTGTCATCGTGGGCATCGGCGTGAATTGCACGAGCCATCCGTCGCGCAGCGGCGGGACCGAGTCATTCCCGGCCACGGACTTGCAGGCGCACGGCGCCGCGATACTGCCGGCGCCATTGTTCCGGCGGCTGTCGGCCACCATGTGCAGGCGTCTCGCGCAGTGGGACCGCAGCCATGGCTTTGCAGCCATTCTTGCCGATTGGCTTGTCTGCGCGCGCGGCATCGGCGAACAGATGACGGTACGGAACAATGGGGCGCAAACGCAGGGCCGTTTTATGGGTCTCGATCAGGCAGGGCGGCTGCTGCTCGAATTGCGCAACGGCACCGTGACGAAAATATCCGCGGGCGACGTGTTTCCGTTGGCGGTTCATGGCCCGCGGCGCATTGCCGACCGGCCGGACTGAACGCAATGGCGCAAAACGAACTCGTATTCGCCCCGCTTGGCGGCCTCGGCGAGATCGGGATGAACCTCTCGATCTACGGCTTCGGCGACGATCGGCGGCGGCAGTGGATCATCGTCGATTGCGGTGTGTCTTTTGCCGCCGAAGAGCACCTTCCCGGTGTCGATCTCATTTTGCCTGACATTCGCTACCTGATCGAAGAGCGAAAAAATATCCTCGCTTTGGTGCTGACCCATGGCCATGAGGACCATATGGGCGCACTCATCGATCTGTGGCCGCGGCTGAAAGTGCCGATCTATGCGACGCCCTTTACCGCAGCTTTGTTCGAGGCGCGCCGGGCGTCAGAGCCGGGCGCGCCGGAAATTCCAGTGCAGGTCGTTGGCGCTGACCGGCATTTGGCGATCGGGCCCTTCACCATCGATTTCATCAACGTCGCCCATTCGATTCCGGAATCGAACGCGCTAGCGATCCGTAGCCCCGCCGGAACGGTGCTGCATACCGGCGATTGGAAGATCGACCCGACTCCTCTGCTTGGGGGGCCAACCGACGTCGCCAAGCTTACTGCGCTCGGCGACGAAGGCGTGCTGGCGCTGATCGGCGATTCCACCAATGCCGTTCGCGAGGGCCGCTCGCCGTCGGAATCCGAGGTGGCAAAGACGCTTGGCGAACTCATCCGCACCGCGCCGCGCCGTGTCGCGGTGACGACGTTTGCCTCGCATGTCGGCCGGTTGCGCGCCGTGGCCGACGCCGCGCGCGCCGCTGGGCGCGAAGTGGTCGTGGTCGGCCGCGCCATGGAGCGGGTGGTGCAGGTCGCGCGCGAGACCGGTTACCTCGACGGCGCGCAGGAATTTCGCGGCGTCGAAAGTTACGGTTATCTGCCGCCCGACAAGGTGGTCGCATTATGCACCGGCAGCCAAGGCGAGCCGCGCGCGGCGCTGGCGCGCATTGCCGAAGACGAGCATCCCGATGTCGCGCTGTCGCGCGGCGATCGGGTGATTTTCTCGGCCCGCCCGATCCCGGGTAACGAGAAGGCCATCGCGCGGGTGATCAATGGGCTCGTCGAACAAGGCGTCGAGGTCATTACCGACCGGACCCACCTCGTCCATGTATCCGGCCATCCCCGGCGCGACGAATTGCGCGATATGATCCGCTGGGTGCGGCCGAAAGTCCTTATCCCGGCGCATGGCGAGACGCTGCATCTTGCCGAACATGCGGAGCTTGCCCGCCGTGCCGGCGTGCCGCAGGTTCTGCTGTGCGGTAACGGCGATCTGGTCCGCTTGGCGCCCGGGCCCGCGGAAATCATCGATGAGATTCCGTCCGGGCGGCTGTACAAGGACGGCTCGCTCTTGATCGAGGCCGAGGCGCGCACGATTGCGGCGCGGCGGCGGCTCAGTTTCTCCGGCATCGTGTCTGTCGCAATGGCGATGAACGATAAAGGCGCGCTCGTTGCCTATCCCGAGGTCGAGCTCATTGGGCTGCCGCAAACGGACGTCGCCGGCACGCCCTTGGAAGAGATCGCGCGCCGCGCCGTCGAGAAGGCGTTTGAGACCTTGCCGAGGCCGCGGCGGCGCGACCCGGATGAGGTGGCCGAAAGCCTGCGGCGGGCCGTGCGTGCTGCGATCGCCGAGCGCTGGGGCAAAAAGCCGATCTGCCATGTGCACGTCCTTGTCGTATAGGATCGCCGGACACCGCGCAGAAGGTGAGATGCAGGAGACCAGTGCTTGATTGGCAGGCTCAATCACGTTGCCATAGCCGTGCGCGACCTCGATAAGGCCGCCGCCATCTATCGCGATGTGCTCGGCGGCGAGGTTTCGGTTGCCGTGCCGCAACCCGATCATGGCGTGACGACGGTGTTCGTCACCTTGCCCAATACCAAGATCGAACTGCTCGAACCGCTTGGGCAGAGCTCGCCGATCGCCAAGTTTCTCGAGCGCAATCCGGACGGCGGCATCCATCATATCTGCTACGAGGTCGATGACATTCGCACCGCGCGCGATGCGCTCAAATCGGCCGGGGCGCGGGTGTTAGGCGACGGCGAACCGAAAATCGGCGCCCATGGCAAGCCGGTGCTGTTCCTGCATCCGAAGGATTTTTCCGGCACGTTGATCGAGCTCGAACAGGCCTGAAATGCCGGTCGCCACCGCGCTCGCCATCTTTTTTCTGATCTGGTGGGTGGTGCTGTTCGCAGTGCTGCCGTGGGGTATCCGCAGCCAACACGAAGGCCAGGACATGGTCGCGGGGACCGATCCCGGCGCGCCGACCAAAGCGCGGATCGGCTGGAAACTGCTTTGGACAACGCTGGTGGCCATCGCGATCTATGGGGTCGCCTACACCGTTTACGCCCAGCACTGGATCAGCATTGACGGCCTGATGGCAGGATTTAATAGATATAATCAGTAGGTTATCGTGATGTCCTGCTATTTTGGTTGGGTGCTCCGGTAAAGAAAAAGCAGGGCCACCGCCCTGCCATAGAAACTCTCTTCGACCCGAACAGCACGCTTATTTTTTACCAGTACACGTTCTTACACGTACATCGCGGCTGTGACACTTTGCGGTCGCGGGTCATCCTCCCGAGACTTGGACGAACAAGATTGAGAAACCAGATCCACGAACCGGGACCTGGATTAGACTTGCCGGCCAAAACTGCTGACAAAGACAGCTATCACTATTCGCAATCGAAGCCGGCGGATCATTCCTAATTGATCTTCGGCCCCTTGTCATCAGATCGGCGGGGTCCTCGAAACCGAAAAGGGACCCTACACGCAGCCCAAGAGCGGAATCCCCAGTCCGGGGCGGAACTCTTGTCTTTTCGGCGCGCTTGCGGCTTGACTGCGTGGCGCCACACCATTGCATCGAAAATTCATAGGAACGCCCTTGCGCCTGTCCCGTTATTTCCTGCCCATTTTGCGCGAGACGCCGAAAGAGGCGGAAATCGCTTCGCATCGGCTGATGCTCCGTGCCGGCATGATCCGTCAGGAGGCGGCCGGCATTTACGCGTTCCTGCCGCTTGGCTTCCGAGCGCTACAAAAAATCTGCGCGATCGTGCGCGAAGAGCAGGACCGTTCCGGCGCGATCGAGCTGTTGATGCCAACCATCCAGGCGGCTGAGCTTTGGCGCGAGAGCGGGCGTTACGAAGCCTACGGCAAGGAGATGCTGCGCATTCGCGACCGCCACGAACGCGAAATGCTCTATGGCCCGACCAACGAGGAAATGATCACCGAGATCTTCCGCAGTTATGTGCGCTCGTACAAAGACTTGCCGCTCAATCTCTATCACATCCAATGGAAATTCCGCGACGAAGTGCGGCCGCGCTTCGGGCTGATGCGCGGGCGCGAATTTCTGATGAAGGATGCTTACTCATTCGACCTCGACTTCGCCGGTGCCAAGCACGCCTATAACCGCATGTTCGTCGCTTATCTGCGCAGCTTCGCGCGCATGGGGTTGCGCTCGATACCGATGGTTGCCGAAAGCGGGCCGATCGGCGGCAATCTCTCACACGAGTTCATCATCCTGGCGGAAACCGGCGAGAGCGAAGTGTTCTGTCACAGCGACTACCTCAATTTCCAAGTACCGGGCCCGGGTGTAGATTTCAACGACGTTGCCGGCCTGCAGGCGATCGTCGACAAATGGACGTCGCTCTACGCGGCCACGTCCGAAAAGCACGATGCGGCGGTCTTTGCCAAGCTTGGCGCGGACAAAGGCCTCTCCGCGCGCGGCATCGAAGTCGGCCACATCTTCTATTTCGGCACCAAATATTCCGAGCCGATGAAGGCGGTGGTGACCGGCCCGGACGGCGTCGATCATCCGGTCCACATGGGCTCCTATGGCATCGGGCCGAGCCGGCTCGTTGCCGCCATTATCGAAGCCTCCCACGACGAGGCCGGCATCAAATGGCCGGAGCCGGTCGCTCCGTTCAAGGCGATGATCCTCAATCTCAAACAAGGCGCGAGCGATACCGACGCGGCATGCGAAAAATTATATGCCGCACTGACCGCCAAGGGCGTCGATACGCTTTACGATGATCGCGACGAACGACCGGGCGCGAAATTTGCGACTGCCGACCTCATCGGCATGCCCTGGCAGATCATGGTGGGGCCGCGCAGTCTCGCCGAAGGCAAGGTCGAAGTGAAACGCCGCGCCAACGGGGAGCGGGAACTTTTGTCGCCCGCCGATGCGGTGGCGCGGCTTGTCGAATGAATGTCTCGCCTTAACTTGCCACATGAACTTGCTGCATGAATCTGTGCGTGGTGCCGGTCTGATGCGATTTGCGCGGCTTGAAACCGCCAGAATCGTGTGAAACTCCGGGCATCCACGGGGACTAGTATTCATGGCCGAGCCGTCCGGCACCCTTCCGTTTGCCGCCTTCGAATGGATGCTCTCACTGCGTTATCTGCGGGCGCGGCGCAGGGAAGGCTTTATTTCGGTGATCGCCGGCTTCTCCTTCCTCGGCATCATGCTTGGCGTGGCGACGCTGATCATCGTGATGGCGGTGATGAACGGCTTCCGCCAGGAACTGTTGTCGAAGATCCTCGGGCTGAACGGTCACCTCCTCATCCAGCCGCTTGAATCACCGCTGACCGACTATGCCGCGGTGGCCGATCGTGTCGCCAGGTTGGAGGGCATCACGCTTGCTGCGCCGCTGGTCGAAGGTCAGGCGCTCGCCTCATCGCCGTTCAACGCATCCGGCGTGGTCGTGCGCGGCATGCTCGGCGCCGATCTGACCAAGCTGTCGCAGATCGCCGGCAATATCAAACAGGGCACGCTCGACGGCTTCGACACCGGGCAAGGGCTGGTGATTGGCCGCCGTCTTGCGGAACAGCTTTCGGTTCGCGCCGGCGACAATATTACGCTCGTGGCGCCGCGCGGAGCGGTGACGCCAATGGGCACGACACCGCGCATCAAGGCCTACAAGATCGCCGCCGTTTTCGAGATCGGGATGTCGGAATACGATTCCGCCTTCGTGTTCATGCCGCTCACCGAGGCGCAGGCCTATTTCAACCGCGCCGGCGATGTTACCGCGATCGAGGTCTATACCAACGATCCAGACAACATCGATCGCTTCCGCCAAGCGGTCACCGATACGGCCGCGCGACCGATCTACATGATCGATTGGCGCCAGCGCAACGCAACCTTCTTCAACGCGCTCCAGGTCGAGCGCAACGTGATGTTCCTGATCCTCACGCTGATCGTGCTGGTGGCGGCGCTCAATATCGTCTCCGGACTGATCATGCTGGTGAAGGATAAAGGCAGCGATATCGCGATCTTGCGCACGATGGGCGCCACCCAGGGCGCCATGATGCGGGTCTTTCTTATCACCGGCGCCTCGATCGGCGTGGTCGGCACTTTGGTCGGCTTTCTGCTCGGCACCATCGTCTGTCTTAATATCGAGGAAATCCGCCGTTTCCTGTCGTGGCTGACCAACACCGAACTGTTTTCGCCGGAGCTTTATTTCCTCTCGAAGCTTCCGGCGGACATGAATCTGAAGGAAACTTTAGCTGTCCTGGTCATGGCGCTCGGCCTATCATTGCTGGCGACGCTCTATCCGTCCTGGCGGGCGGCGCGGCTCGATCCCGTCGAAGCTCTGCGCTACGAGTGATCCCACGCAATGGACGACAAAACCACGATACGCGCGCCGACGACTTCAGCAGCCAGCGAAGATCACCCGATCGTCTTCCTGCACGGCATAAGCCGCCAGTTCCATCAAGGCGATTCGACGCTGACCATTCTCAAAGGCGCGGAGCTGGCGGTGTGGCCGGGCCAATCGGTTGCGCTCGTGGCGCCGTCAGGCGCCGGTAAATCGACGTTATTGCATATTGCCGGGCTGCTCGAGCACCCGGATGCCGGCGAAGTTTATATCGATGCGGTCGCGACATCGCATCTTTCCGATCTTCAGCGCACCCGCATCCGGCGGACCGAAATTGGTTTTGTTTATCAATTTCACCATCTGTTGCCGGAATTTTCGGCGCTGGAAAACGTGCTCCTGCCGCAGATGATCCGCGGGCTGGCGCACCGCGAGGCCGCCAACCGCAGCATCGAGCTTCTCAGCTATCTCGGCCTCAAAGACCGACTCATGCATCGGCCGGCGGAATTGTCGGGCGGCGAACAACAGCGCGTCGCCATCGCGCGTGCGGTCGCCAATGCGCCGCGCATTCTGCTTGCAGACGAGCCGACCGGTAATCTCGATATACACACGGCGGAGCACGTGTTCGCGACGCTCAATCAATTGGTGCGTGCTTCAGGCCTGGCCACGATCATCGCGACGCATAATCTCGACATCGCGGCGCAAATGGATCGCCGCGTCACGCTCCGTGACGGACTTGTGGTCGAACTGTCCTGAGCGGCAACTGTCCTGAGCGGCCAAAGACGCTTACCGAAACGTTCGCCTAGTATGGATAAGCGCGGTAACGCCGGTGCGGTCCGGGCGGCGGGCGGTATTGCGTATTCTGTTCGCAGAAACCAATTTGTGGCGCCGCCCAGCGCGCGGCCGCTGTAAACGGCGCACCATGGATAGTTCTGCGCATGAGCGGGCGTGCCGATCGCGGTCGTCGCGATTAGCGCGCCCAATAGGCAAAGCACGGTTTTCATGGGTTCCTCTGGACTATTCCTCTCGTCTCGCTGTCGAGAAGAGAACGTCCAGTCTGGCTTTCAGTTCAGGCGCGGCTCCGTCACTGAAACGCGAGCGGCCACTCACTCTGGTCGTCGAGGGCGGCCGCTACTTGGCGATCAAACTGGCGCCGCCGAGCCTCAATAGCAGCGGAAGCACCAACATCGGTAAGGTCCGCAGCGCCGGGTCGTGCCCGGCGGGCAAAACGGCCCAAAGCCGCGGCAGGCGGCGTCTTTGACGATCGGCGAGGCATTTTGAATTTGCGCATGCAGGCGTGCCGCGCCGGGCGATTGAATTTGCGCGCTAGCCGCAACAGCGGAGATTGCGAGCGCAAGTACCGCAGCCGTCAAAGGCGTGAATTTTTGCATCAGATCCTCCCTCTACTGACAAAAAGGGGGCCTGGTCTGCCGCAGCAGTCCATTGGTTCGCGGGCGCCCCGGCGCCGCCAGCATGATTTATCG
>DASZCJ010000131.1:0-2996 GCA_035943155.1 Xanthobacteraceae bacterium
CATGCCGCCATCGAGAAAGCTCGCGATATCTTTCTCGGACCACTTCTCATCGTCACGCTGGAGTCCGACCGGCGTGACGTTCGGCACCCAGTCGCTGCCGTCCGGCGATGGCCCGCCGGCGAAGCGCTGACTTTCAACAATGCCACCGAGGACGTTTCGCGGGCTGTGGCATTCGGCACAATGACCCGGCCCGTCAACGAGATAAGCGCCGCGATTGTATTGCGCCGATTTTGACGGATCGGGCGCAAAACTTCCCTCGCCCAGAAACAGAAATTTCCAGATGCCGAGCAGACGTCGTTCGTTGAATGGAAACGACAACTCGTGGCGGCGCGATCTGCCCGGCACCGGCGGCAAAGTCTTGAGATAAGCAAAAAGATCGCGCACGTCAGCGAGCTGCATATGGCGATAGGAGGTGTAGGGAAATGCAGGATAGAGATTGGTGCCGTGATCCGACGTTCCTTTCCACAAGGCGGTGACGAAATTTGCTTCGGACCAGTTGCCAATGCCGTCCCTGGCGTCGGACGAAATGTTTGGCGCGTAGAAAACTCCAAATGGTGATTTCAAAGCCAAGCCGCCGCCAAGCCGCATACGATCGACCTTTTCCGGATTGTCATTCGGCACGGCATGGCATGACGAACAGCCGCCAATGTTGAACATGGTTTCGCCATTGGCCAGATTCGGCGTGTGCGGCGGCAGCGCCGCGGCCGGAACACTCGCGGGCAGCGTTAAAATCCAAATCGCCGCGAGCACAAAAATTGCGCCGCCCGCGATGATGAATACAAATGTCCGTAACCGCGACACGTCTGCGCCTCCTGCGCGATTGCGACGTGATACACGTTTGAAGGAGGCGGTGCAGCCCCTTTAACGCATAGCCGCTCTTCGCGGCGCGGACGCGCTGGTGGCAAGTTCAACGGACAAGTTGAAGCCAAGCTGCGAAGCGCTCCGCCAAAAACTAAGAGCGGGCCGCCCGCCGAGATAGCCCGTCTTGCCGGTCGTTCGTATTAGCTCGATCTGGTGCGGAAGGTTTGATGGCAGCTACTGCAGTTCTTGCCGATGGTTTGGAAACCGGCCTTCAAAGTATCGACATCCTTGGTACTGTCCTGCGCCGCCTTGATGTCGGCACCGAACTTGGCGATTGCCGCTTTGAAGTCGTCCATTTTCTGCCAGATCGCCGGAGCCGCGGTCGTCTTGTTGCCGGTTTTCGAACAATCGGGGAACAGCGTCGGCATTTGCGTGGCGTCGTCAGTAAAAGTCGCATAGATCTCCCGCACTTTGGCCATGTCGAAGGGCCGCTCGCCCTTGATCATCTCCGTGCCGATCTTCGCCGCCGCGCCGCTCTTTTTCATCAAAGCCTGACGCTTGTCGATGATGTCTTGGCAGCTCTGCGCTGCAGCCGCGGTCACGCCGAATATAAGAACAGCAAACACGACTAGCAGTTTACGAAACATAGACCGTCTCCCCTTCGCGGTGGACTTGCTTTCGGATCCGCGGCCATTGCCGGCACCCGATCAACACCGTGTGTGCGGCGTTATTCCGGCAACCGACAATGGCTGGTTGAAGCTACTATCGCATTCAATGGCCTGTTATTCCGCCGGCTCCGGAGCGTGCTGCCGCACTTTGCCACGGCGCGGGCCAAGCTGCGCGATCCAACGCGCGATCACGTAAAACACCGGCGTGAATACCAGCCCGAACGCCGTCACGCCGATCATTCCGGAAAACACGGCGGTCCCCAGCGCCTGGCGTAGTTCTGCGCCCGCACCGATGGCCCAGACCAAAGGCGTGACGCCGAGGATGAAGGCGAGCGACGTCATTAGGATGGGGCGCAACCGTAATCGGGTAGCCTCGACGGCGGCCTCCCAACGGCTATGACCGCGATCCTCAAGTTGGCGGGCGAATTCGACGATGAGGATGGCGTTCTTGGCCGCGAGGCCGATCAGCACGACGAAGCCGACTTGCGTGAGGATGTTGTTGTCCATGCCGCGCAGGATCACGCCAGCGATGGCGGCGACGAGGCACATTGGCACGATCATGATCACGGCCAAGGGTAGAGTGAGACTCTCGTACTGCGCGGCCAGCACCAGAAACACGAATACCACCGCCAGCAAGAAAGCAAAGGTTGCGGTGCTGCCCGCCCTGATCTGTTGGTAGGCAAGCGTCGTCCACTCCGTGGCAAAACCTTCCGGCAGTGTCTGGGCGGCAAGCTTATCCATGAGCGCGATGGCTTGGCCTTGCGAATAACCAGGCGCGGCGGCGCCGTCGATTTCGGCGGCGGGATAAAGGTTATAACGCGGCACCCGATACGGACCCGCGATATTGTCGACGGTCGTGAACGAGCCAAGCGGGACGGTATCGCCGTTCGAATTCCGCACGCGGATCTTGAGCACGTCTCTGATGTACTGTCTGTCCTCGTCGCGCGCCTGAGCGGTGACGCGGAAGGTGCGGCCGAACAAATTGAAATCGTTGACGTAGGAAGAACCGATAAAGATTTGCAGCGCGCTGAACACGTCTTGCACGTTGACGCCCAAGAGTTGCGCTTTGGTACGATCGATATCGAGATAAACTTGCGGTGTTGAGGTCTCGAACAGCGAGAATGCGCCGGCGATGCCCGGCGTCTGCGCCGCGCGGGTCACCAGCGATTCAGTGACCGAACGCAATGCTTCCGAGCCGCGCCCGGCGCGATCCTCGACCATCATGCGAAAGCCGCCGGCGGTGCCGATGCCCATGACCGGCGGCGGCAGTACCGGAATAATGAAGGCGTCCTGGATCGAGGACAGCCGCTGGAACAACTGGCCCTGGATCGCCGCCGCGGATTGGCGGGGATCGCGGCCGCGCTTCTGGAAATCGTCGAGCACCAGAAACAGCGCGCCGGCATTGGGCGCATTGGTGAAAGTGGCGCCGGAAAAACCGACGATATTCGCGGCATGCACGACACCCGGCACCTGCATTGCTATGTCGAGCGCGTGTTGCTGCACTGCGTCGGTGCGCGCCAACGACGC
>DASZCJ010000132.1:0-18112 GCA_035943155.1 Xanthobacteraceae bacterium
CCTTTGCTACACCACGAATCTCAGCCGAAGCCAATTCGCATTTCGTTTCGCCGCGCCGGCCCGATCCGGAGCCGAACTGAAAGCGCAGCTGGCGACATGGCTATTGGCGCTCGGCAAGGATTCCTCGAAGCTACAGCGCGCCAGCAAAACCTCGATCGCTTTCATGTTTGCCGGCCAAGGTTCGCAGAATGCCGGCATGGCTGCGGACCTATATCGCACGCATTCCGTTTTTCGAAATGCTATGGATCGGTGCCGTGATTTGGTAGCGCCTCACCTTGAGCGGGACTTGCTCGAGGTAATTTTTGCTGCGGAGAGCGACGACGCGCTGGTCAACCGCACTGACTACACTCAGCCTGCACTGTTTGCTGTTGAGTATGGTCTGGCGCAACTCGTGAAATCCTGGGGCATCCTGCCCAACGCTTTGATTGGCCACAGCTTGGGCGAAATCGCGGCTGCTTGCCTTGCGGAGGTAATGACGCTCGAAGACGCGATGCGCTTGGTTATCGCCCGGGGCAAGATGATGCATCGGGTGCCAAGCGGCGGGGCCATGATGGCGATCTTTGCCGATGAATCAGTCGTCGGAGCGCTCATTGATAAAATTGCCCCGCAAATTACCGTGGCCGCACTGAACGGGCCGCTAAATACCGTGGTCTCCGGTGAGCGCGAAGCACTGACGATGCTCGCCCAGGAGCTGGGCCGGCAGAACATCACCTATCGGCACTTGCGAATCTCCAACGGTTTCCATTCGCCGCGGACGGAGCCCATTCTCGATGACTTCGAAAGTGTCGCAGCTCAGACAGTACAGCGCGCGCCAAAACTGCCGCTGATATCCAACCTCACCGGTGTGCGGATGCTGGCGGCGCCCAATAAAGTGTATTGGCGTCGACATCTGCGCGAGCCGGTGCGGTTCGGCGATGGCATGCAGGCGATAGCCAAGCTCGAGTGCCGAACGTTTCTTGAAATCGGACCCCACCCGGTGCTTCTGCCAATCGCACAAGTCTGCCTCGGCGCCAAAGCTAAGTCCGCCACCTGGATTGCGACTCTAAATCGCAAAAAGCCAAACTCCGAAACGATTAGCGAAATGTTGGTGGCGCTGTATCTCGCCGGTCATAACCCCAATTGGACGGCGGTGCATGCCGACGCTTCAAGGCGACGGATTCCATTGCCCACTTACCCGTTTCAGCGGCAGCGTTACTGGATAGAGGATGATGACACCGTCCCGGAAAAAACTCGCGCGGTCGTTACGGAAAAGATCGGCGCTATTGAGCGGCCGCATCCTTTGGTGGGCATGCGAATAAAGTCGATCGGCAACGATGTATGCTACCAGACCCGGTATGGAGTGCAGCACATTGGCTACCTGTCCGATCACAGAGTCAGAGGAACGGTGGTCCTGCCAACCACCGCGGCATTGGAGGCAGTCACGATTCTTGGCCGAATGCATTTCGGCACGCCGCGCGTGAGCTTCGAGAATGTGCTGCATCACAAAGCGATGCCCTTCATAGAGGGCGAAGATCGAGTTGTCCGGCTGTTGCTCACGCCACTTCAGTCGGACAGGGCCCGTTTCAGCCTTGTCAGTGCGGAGAGCCAAGACTCGGAAGTCTGGCACACTCACATGACCGGCGGTATGCGCAGATCAGAGCCGCCATCCGCGTTCGATTTTTCGCTGAATGAGGTGCGGGGTCGGTGCCAGCAAACGTGGAGCGTTTCCGAGTTGTACGACGTGCTTGCACAGTACGGGCTTGAATATGGACCGAGCTTTCGTGGCATTCGCGAATTCTACCTCGGCGAGCATGAAGCCCTGACGAGAGTGCGGCAGCCGAAAGGTTTGGGAGATCCGCAATACGCGCTGCACCCCGCATTTTTGGATGCTTGCCTGCATGCTTACCCATTTGTGCTCGATGGCGCGGAGCAGCCTGCAAGCGATCGCCGCACTTTGTATCTGCCGATCTCGCTGGCGGGATTTCGCTGTTACCAGGATAGTGTCGAAGAAGCATGGGTACACACCAAACGCCGCAATGCCGTAAGTGAAGATACACAGATATTCGACATTCAGATCTACGACACAGCCGAGCGTCCGGTAGCGGAACTGGAAGGCTTGGCCATTAGGCGACTGCCGCTCGACAAAGTGGTGTCGATTCGGGCCGAGCCCGACGACATCTATTACCGGCTGGCGTGGCGTAAAGCTGTCAGAAGACCCGTCAACGAAGAGCATCGTGCTCCGGCAAGCTGGCTGATCCTCGCCGATCGAAAAGGGGTAGGTGCGGCTCTGGCGAAGAGACTGGAAGCAGCCGGGCATCATTGCCACATCGTCCACAGGGGCGATGCATTCGCTCGACAAAGTCGCCGAAAGTGGAGGCTGAACGAACGGCAGCCAAAAGATTTCCGTAGACTGCTGGAGCAATTCGCTGCTAGCGAGACGCTGCCGTGCGAGGGCATCGTTTACCTGTGGCCGCTCGACACCCCATCGATAGACGATCTCGGGTTCGCGCAGTTGAAAAGCGGTATCGAGATCATGTGTCGGGGAGCCTTGGCCATCGTGCGGGCGCTTGAGGCGACGCGATCGACCAACCTTACTGGCAGGCGTCTCTGGTTTGTAACTGCAAACACACAAAGGACGGACGGCCAGGAACAGCGTGTCGATCCAATCCAGGCACCGCTGTGGGGTCTGGGAAGAACCGTCGCGATCGAGTACCCGGGGCTATGGGGAGGAATAATCGATCTGCAATACAGTGGCGAACGGACGCCGGACATCGACTTACTCGCGACAGAATTGCTCCAGCCGAGCCGTGAAAGCCAGATTGCCATCTCCGCCCACGGCCAACGACACGTCTTGAGACTGATCAGGCAATCTCTTGCAAATCTGCCGCCACACGGAGTGCGCGTCCGCAGCGACGCCACCTATCTTGTCACTGGCGGTCTGGGAATGTTGGGGCGCAGCGTGGCCGAGTGGCTCATAAATAACGGCGCGAAACACCTGGTCCTGACCGGACGCAAAGCTAACGCGGAAACCGCACAAGCAGTCTTGAGCACGGCGGCAATGAACGGTGCGGCACTCCACGTCATGGCGGGCGATATCAGCCGCGATAACAACGTAAGGCGGTTGATCCGAACGATCAAAGAGAAACTGCCGCCGCTAAGAGGTGTGGTGCACTCGGCTGGCGTGTTAGACGATGGAATATTGGCGCAACTCAATTGGGACCGATTCGCGCCACTGTTCGAGCCGCGCGTATATGGGAGCTGGTTGCTGCACGAATATACCAAAAGTTCAGAACTGGATTTCTTTATTTTGAATTCGTCTCTATGGAGCGTGTTGGGCTCTGCCGGCCAGGCAAATTACACTGCGAGCAGCGCCTTTCTAGATGCCTTGGCCGTTCACCGCCGCGCCAGCGGATTACCGGCGATGACGATCAATTGGTCTGCCTGGTCAGGCGGTGGGTTGGCCACGATTTCGGGCGCCCGTGGCGAGGCCATGCTGTCCTCGCTCGGGTTGAAATTCGTGTCTCCCGATCGCGCGATGGTGATGTTCGATAAAGTGATGGAGCGCGATATCGATCAGATCGCGATCGCGGTAGCTGACTGGACGACTTATGCCGAGAAAGCCGGCCGGTCGCCGTTGTTGGCGGAGCTTCTGAACGAGGGCGAGCCCACAGCAGGCACATTTGCTCAAGCAAACGTCGCCTTGGATGGACCGCGTTGCGCAGTAAACGGACAGGCACGCCAACAACTGTTGAACAGCCTGCAACAACACATCACGGTCACACTTGGTTTCTCCGAAGCGATCGACCCAGATCAGCCGTTAAACGAAGTTGGCCTCGACTCGTTAATGTCAGTCAGTCTGTCGAATAGCCTCGAAGACAAATTCGGGATTGCAATCCCAATTGCCGAACTCATCAGCGGGCCAACTATTAACCAACTCGTCGACGGTGTGTTTCGCGACTTGAACGACGGCCCGCCCGCAGAGGGCAACCAGCTTCGCGGCGCTGCAGCCGCGGCGACCTCGATTGTCAATGGAAAAGAGGCGGCAATTGCAGCGGCGAGGAATGACGACACGGCATCAGTAATATGGACCGACGGTGAAATCGGTGCGCCTGCAGAGAGGCCGCCCTCGGCGATTTTGCGGGCAGAGTCCGAACAACGCGTTGGGATTGCAAATGGTCAAAAAATTAAGGACGACAGGCCGACACCCGTAGGGTCGCAAACAGCCGCAAATGGCCACGCGTCGAGCGTCAGCGGAGAAAATGGAGTCGCTCGAAACGACTTCGATGCAGTGGCCGAAACTGGCGATGAACCCCTGGTGCGCGGCGCACGAAAGTGGCTGATCGCGCCCCAGCCTAACCCCGCCGCAAAGGCTCGTTTGTTCTGTTTTCCTTATGCTGGCGGCGGCGTCGTGTCGTTTCGAGCTTGGCCGCAATTCCTCGACGAGAACGTAGAGATCGTGGCAGTTGAGCCACCAGGGCGAGGGACCCGCATCAATGAACCGCCTGTCGATGATATGGACAGCTTCGTCCAAAGCATGTTGCCGGAGATGCTTGAGTGGTTGGACAGACCATCCGCTTTTTTCGGCCACTGCTTGGGCGGACTGACGATGTTTGCGACACTTTGTGCGCTCCCTCACGGGGCCGCGAAATTGATTAAGCACGTCTTCGCCTGTAGCGTGAGACCTCCGCATTTATTAAAGCGCAGAGGCGAGTTCGAGGACAATCTGGTTTATGACATGATGTTGCATAAGGAGTTCGACATTAGCGTCCCGCCTTATGCTCAAGCCGACGAAATCTTTGTTGATATCGTACGTCATTTCGATACGCCGGCGGCCGATAGGATGTTGGGGATAGCGAAATTAAGAAAGCTGCTATTGCCGACCATCCGTGCCGAGTTTGGAATGGCGTACAACTATAATTATCGGCCCCTGCAGCCGTTTCCTTTTCCGATCAGCAGTTTTGTCGGGAATGCGGACCCATGGGTATCGGAACAAGACTCGGCCGGGTGGGGTGCCCACACGCGGGGTAAATTCACCAATCATCTGCGCAAGGGCTCACATTTTTTGATGGAAGAGGATCGAGAGTACATTTTGAAGATCATCAACAAGGAGTTCGCCAAACCGGGGAGAGTCAATTAGATAAGTTGGCGGTCACTCTTGCTTCCGGCTAACGGCACCCACTAAGCGCCCTAGCGGCTCGATCGCGCAGTATGGGCGGTCGCGTTGCGATCCCCGCTCCATTAAATCTTGAAAACAGCGCCGATAGGATTCCGCCATACGCCGGGCGGTGAACCGCCGTTCGAAGGCGGCGCGCACGCGACCGCGATCGAGCGTCGGGATCCACTCAATCGCCTCGACCGCTTCGGCTTCGTTGTCGACGATGAAGCCGGTGACGCCATCCTCGATGATTTCCGGAAGGGAGCCGCGGCGCCAGGCGATAACCGGAGTGCCGCAGGCCATCGCTTCGATCATGACAAGTCCGAACGGCTCCGGCCAATCGATCGGGAAAAGCACCGCCGCGGCGCCGCCGAGAAAGTCCTGCTTCTGGCTCTTATTGACCTCGCCGACAAAGTCCACCTGATTGCCGTCGAGCAATGGCTCGATCTGCTCCTTGAAATAATGAGTTTGCAGCCGCGGTATCTTCGCCGCGATCCGCAGCGGCAAATGCGCCTTTCGCGCCAGTCAAATCGCAATATGCGGCCCTTTCTTGAAGCGGCCCAGAAACGCCAAATAGCGTCCCGGTTGTAGATTCGGCCGCAACAGCCGCTCAGGCATTTCGATCCGCCGCTTGCAAATAACGTGACCCGATTGCCCAAACCGACCAACTCGTCCGTCAGCCAGGAAACGACACGTTCTGTTCCGCCATAGTGGCTCGGCGGTACGCTTTCAGCGAGCGGCGCAATTTGTGCGATGTGCATTCCCGTCCCGGATGCGAATGGCTGCGAGGCCTATTTGGAATAACCTCGGCCCGCTGCGCGGGTTCCTGGCGCGCCCGGAAGCTTGGAAATGCCGCACGAGCTGCCGATTATGCCGGCTGCCTTCTTTTCGCGATCGCATCGGCGATCGCAACCGTACACCGCGCCATCTCGGCATGCAGACGCTCGACCATGCGGCCTTCGATCTGCAGCACGCCCTTATTTTCGTTTTCCGGCAGATCGAAAGCGGCGATGATCTTGCGCGCGGCATCGACCTCTTCCGTGGTCGGAGAAAAGGCCTCGTTGCACGGCTCGATCTGACGCGGATGAATGAGCGTCTTGCCATCGAAGCCGAGATCGCGCGCCTGCCGGCATTCCGCGGCAAAGCCCGCCGCATCGCCGATATCGTTGTAAACGCCGTCGAGAATATCGAGCCCATAGGCGCGCGCAGCCGCGAGGCAATTCATCAGCCAGGGCAGCATCGGCGCGCGGCCGGGAACGAGGCGGGCGCGGGTATCCTTGGCGAGATCGTTGGTGCCCATCACGAAGGCGGCGAGCCGGGTTTCCGAATCGAGCGCCGCCGCGGCAATGTCGCGGACATTGAGCATGGCGAGCGGCGTTTCCATCATGGCCCAAACGCGCACATGCGGATCGGTGCCCATGTCGACCAGGCGTGCGGCAAGATCCTGCAACTGGCGCGGCGAAGATACCTTCGGCACCAGCACCGCATCGGGGCGCGCCGACGCCGCAGCATCGATGTCCTCGACCCACCAGCGCGTATCGAGCCCATTGATGCGCACCAGCACTTCGCGATCGCCGAAACCCTGTTGAATTGCCTTGACCACGGCCCCGCGCGCCTGAAGTTTCGCCTCGGGCGCGACCGCGTCTTCGAGATCGAGGATGAGAACGTCGGCCGGCAGCTCACGCGCTTTTTCCAACGCGCGGGGGTTCGATCCCGGCATGTAGAGCACGCTGCGGCGCGGCCGGACGGTCATTGCTCAAATTCCAATCGCTCTGCGCACGCTGGTGGCTCCGTCGATGTGATGACAACGGATCAATGTATCCCGGACGCGGTGCAGCGCGCAAAAGCGCATCTACGCGCCTGAACGCGCTATTGCTGGTGCGCCGCAGATCCGGGATCGTCGCGTTTGGAAAGATCCCGGTTCAGCGGCGCACCATTTCATGCTGCGCCGCGCCGGGACACGCAATGACCTTCAAGCCGCTTTGCGCTTTGCCGTGATCAGCTTGCGGTTGATCAGGCATTCGGCGATTTGAATAGCGTTGAGCGCCGCTCCCTTGCGCAGATTGTCCGAGACGATCCACAGCGACAGCCCATTGTCGAGCGTCGCGTCCTCGCGGATGCGGCTGATATAGGTCGCGTCTTCGCCGGCCGCCTCGTATGGCGTGACATAGCCGCCCGGCTCGCGCGAATCGATCACCAGGCAGCCGGGCGCGTTGCGCAGGATGTCGCGCGCCTCGTCGGCCGTGATCGGCTGCTCGAATTCGACGTTCACCGCTTCGGAATGACCGATGAAGACCGGCACGCGCACGCAGGTCGCGGTCAGCTTGATCTTGGGATCGAGAATCTTCTTGGTCTCGACCACCATCTTCCATTCTTCCCTGGTGTAACCGTCCTCCATGAACGTGTCGATCTGCGGAATCACATTGAATGCGATCCGCTTGGCAAACTTCTTCGCAGTGATCTCGTCGATCTGGAATACCGCCTTGGTCTGGGTGAACAATTCATCCATCGCCTCCTTGCCGGCGCCGGAAACCGACTGATAGGTGGCGACCACGACGCGCTTGATCTTGGCGCGGTCATGCAGCGGCTTGAGCGCGACGACGAGCTGCGCCGTCGAGCAATTCGGATTGGCGATGATGCCGCGCCTGCGAAAGCCAGCGACGGCATCGGCGTTGACCTCCGGCACAATCAAGGGCACGTCGGAATCGTAACGCCAGGCCGACGAGTTATCGATCACCACCGCGCCGGCGGCGGCGATCTTCGGCGAATATTCCTTCGACACCAAAGAACCGGCCGACATCAGGCAGATATCGGTGCCAGAAAAATCGTAGTGTTCGAGCGCTTTGACCTTCAGGGTCCGCTCGCCATAGGAAACCTCCACGCCTTGGCTTTTGCGCGAGGCGAGCGGCACGATTTCGTCGGCCGGAAACGACCGCTCGGCAAGGATGCTAAGCATTTCCCGGCCGACATTGCCGGTCGCGCCAACAACGGCGACGCTGTAACCCATCGTTAACTCTCCAGCCAAAATTGGCGGCTCGGGGCGGGCCAATCCGGAGCCGAAGCTTCTAGGCGAGAACAAAACCAAACACAACGCCGCTAAGAACGGTCATACCAGCCGGCGACAGTGGCAATTATGGCGGCGGATCGCGGAACCAGCGATCAGACCAAGGGTTTACCGCAGCGCTCTATTGTCGCCCGACAAATCGGGCTACATTGCCGGCTAACGAGAGAGCGAGGAGCCAATGTTTGCACCGATGCGCCCGCTGACCGCAGTTATAGCGGCCATCTTTGCGGCCAACCTTGCGAGCTGGGCGATGCCTGCCAATGCGGCCAAACGGCACCAGCCGGTACAGCAAGTCGCGCCGGTCGAACGCGCGGCAAGCGGCACAATCATCCAGCCGACCACAACGATCATTCCTGATGGCACCGGCCGCGCGAGAGTGATCGTGATCCCCCGGCGTCGCTCCTACCTCGATACCGGGACCGAGGTTTCGGTGGGCGATCGCACCTTCCGGGATTATGTCCTGCCGCCAGGCGGCGATCCGGGCCGGCCTTATTGGTTCTTCGGCCCGGACGTTCAAGGAACCGGCCGGTATCCTCTGCCGAGCGCTTTCGACGGCACCGGCATCAATCCAAACACGCCATTTTAAGACAGATTTCAAAAGGCGCCGCCTTCTCCAGCGCGCGCAATCATCGAGCGAAGTTGGGGTGGGGCCAAGTTGAGATGGGGCAATGACGCTGGCGTCGCGGTGGCGCAACAAATTACGGCGTCGCTTCTATAGTCCATACAATAAGATCGTCCATCGCGGCCGTTATTTCATCTGCTGGTATTTTGGCGCCGATTTTCTGGTGCGTTCGGCCAATGTCGGCGGATTGGAAATCTCGGCCAAGATCGCCGAGCACGCCGAGCTGACGAACTTCACGCGCAGCGCTGCGGCGCTCAAACCGGACCTCTTCATCGACATCGGCGCCAATCTCGGCCTCTATACCTGCATCGTGATGAGAAACCGGCTGGCGCCACGCGCCATCGCCTTCGAGCCCGATCGCCGCAATCGCGTTCACCTGCAGGCCAATCTGTTGATCAACGGCCTGCTTGACGCCGATGTGCAAATCCATGCCGTGGCGCTGGGCGCCGAACCGGAACGGTTACGCCTGGTGCCAGGTCCCGAGCGCGATATCGGCTTGTCGCAGGTTGTCCCGACCGGCGCGACCCGCGATGGTTACGAGGTCGATGGCTACGAGGTCGATGTCGTCCGTTTTGACGATCTTGTGGCGCTCACCGGCCGCACGCTGGCGATCAAGATCGACGTCGAGCGCTCGCGCAAGATTTCGGCCCGAATCTGGTCTTCAGGAAAGATTGAACGGCGCGCTGGTTTCACAGCGCTCGATCGGCGTTGGTTACGCCGCTAGCTTCTCTAACTCGCCGACGATCGCCGCGCCCATCTCCGAAGTGCTGACGACCGTGGCGCCGGCAGATTTGATGTCGGCGGTCCGCAAACCCTTCGCCAGCGTCGCCGCGATTGCCTTATCGAGCTGATCGGCCGCTTTGGCCATATTGAATGAGTAGCGCAACGCCATGCCGAATGAGGCGAGCATGGCAATTGGGTTGGCCATGCCTTTGCCGGCGATGTCCGGCGCCGAGCCGTGCACCGGCTCATACATCGCCTTGCGCCGCTTAGTCCGCGCGTCGATCTCGCCGAGCGAAGCGGACGGCAGCATGCCGAGCGAGCCAGTCAGCATCGCCGCCACATCCGAAAGCATGTCGCCGAACAAATTGTCGGTGACGATCACGTCGAACTGTTTGGGCCAGCGCACGAGCTGCATGCCGCCGGCGTCCGCCAGCATATGTTCGAGCTGGACGTCCTTGTATTCGCGTGCGTACAGCTCATCGACTACCTCGTGCCACAGCACGCCAGTCTTCATTACGTTGCGTTTTTCCATCGAGGTGAGCTTGTTGCGCCGCTGGCGCGCCAGTTCGAAACCGACGCGCGCGATGCGTTCGATTTCATAAGTGTCATAGACTTGGGTATCGACGGCGCGTTTCTGGCCGTTGCCGAGATCGGTGATGGTCTTTGGCTCGCCGAAATAGACGCCGCCGGTAAGCTCGCGCAGGATAACGATATCGAGCCCCTCGACCGCTTCGCGCTTAAGGCTCGATGCGTCGGCGAGCGCCGGATAGACGATCGCCGGCCGGATATTGGCGAACAGGCCGAGCTCCTTGCGCAGCCGCAGCAAGCCCGCCTCGGGCCGCGCCTCATACGGCACCTTGTCCCATTTGGGCCCACCCACGGCGCCGAAAATCACCGCATCCGCGGCATGCGCCTTGGCCATGGTGGCTTCGGTGATCGCTGCCTGGTGCGCCTCATAGGCGGCGCCGCCGACCAGGTCCTCCTCGATCGCGAAATCGGCAAGCCCCGAACGCGCATAAAAGGCGAGCAGCCGTTTTACTTCCGCCATCACCTCCGGGCCAATCCCGTCGCCGGCGAGAAGAAGAAGCTTGTAACTGGTCATGAACAGACGCCCCATGAAACGAGGCGACGATTAAAGGGCATGATACGCCTTGGCAAGCCGCACCGACGCACGGTCAAATGCGCGTCTAGTGCGGCGTGAACTTGGCGAGATCGTAGATGCCGAGCGCCCGCTCCAGCCCAGCGACGCGGTCGACTATCATCTCGAAACCATCCTCGCCGAATTTGCGATGTTCGTCTTTTTCGAAATCTTCGGCCATCGCGTCGAATTCGTTCGCCGACACGACCGCGCGAAGTTATGGAAACAGAACCGTGTCCTCGCGCGCCTCGTGTGGCCGGTACATCGCAATGAACAAGCGCATCGTATCGATGAGCGGTTGCCGATCGTCGCCCGGGGCGCCGCTTTGCGGCGCCAGCTTTAGGACATTCTCGGTCAGCCGCCGCCCGGCCTGATGCTGTTGATAAAGCGTGTCGACCAAATCGACCAATTGTCCGGCTTTTCGAAAGCGCGGAAAAATCTGCTGCTCCTCGTTGCGCTCGTGATAGTCCTCGATGAAATCGCGGACGATCTACGCCGCCTGACTGATGACGGAGGCATCGAAACTTTCATTGGCCGCGAATTTCCGTATCGTCGCCTCATAAATCAGCAGGACGCGGTTGAGCACGCCGTGCTCGCGCATCAGATCTTCCGGCGGCGTAACGTCCGGCATTTTATTTTCCCGCTCGGCGCTGCCGCGCTTGCCGCCTGATCGGCCGGATCGGGCGAAGCCGGGCGTTGCTCCAATACCGCTCGCTTCGGCCGCAACCAGACCTGCGGTTACGTGCACAATGCGCCGGCGGTTTAAAGTCTGTTGCATGGCCTCACCTTGCGCGTTGGATTGTGGTATCCAACAGCCAGCTGCCGCATCGGTTCCCATGCGGCGGCAAGTCCACTATCAAGTCCACTATTCAGAGAAAGCGTGCGTTCCGCGGCGCGGGGAAAATCCTAAAGCCCGCTGAACCAGTTGTAGCCCTGGTTCTCCCAATAGCCGCCGGCGTCGTTATTCTGCACCCACATGGCGGTGACGTATTTCGGATTCTTAAAGCCGAGCTTGGTCGGAATGCGGATCTTGATCGGAAAGCCGTAAGCGGTCGGCAAAGTCTGGTGATCGAATTTGAGCGTCAATTGGGTTTGTGGATGCAACGCGGTCGGCATGTCGATGGTATTGGAGTAGCCTTCGGCGCACTGGAACCAGACATATTTGGCGGTCAGGTCGGCGCCGATCAGCTTGAGAAAATCGGAAAGTTTCACGCCCTGCCAGGAGCCGATCGCGCTCCAACCTTCGACGCAGACGTGGCGCGTGATTTGCGACACTTCCGGCAACCGGTTCAGTTCGGCCAGCGTCCACGACTTCTTGTTGTCGACAAGCCCGCCGATTTCGAGCTGATAAGTGTCGCCATCGATATCGGGTGCTTCATCCACCGAATAATAGGCGTTGAACGGGAACGGCCGCGTGATCGCGCTTTCCGGGTATTCAGGCGCCAGCGTCGTGGCGCTGAACAAGGCCGCCTGGACGCGGTCGTTAACGCGCGACACGACGCGGAGCGCATTCTCGGCCGTCGGCCCATCGATGATGTCGCAGCCGGTCAGCGTCGCCAGCGAGCCGAGACTAGCGGCGCCGCGGAGAAACAGCCGGCGCGAAGGTTGCGGCAACAACTTCGCCGCATCCTTGATCAGGAGCTTGGCATCGACGCCGGGTATCGGTTTTCGCTGCCGGGTCATTGGCGTTCTCACATCTGCAGCGGAATGGAACTAAGTCGAATCACGATGCGTCCCTAGCGTTTTGTTTGCGCATGATCTTATCCGAAAACCGGTTCCCACTTTTCGGGATCATGCGCTAGCGGCCTAAGATAATGGCGCGCAGGCTCTTTGGCACGATCAGCGCCAGCGCAACATGGATCGTCAGAAAAGCCACGATCGCCGTCATCGCGAAGAAGTGGACGTAACGGGCGATGTCGTAGCCGCCGAACAGCGCCGTAACATATTTAAACTGCACCGGCTTCCAGATCGAAACACCGGAAAGCACGATCACCACGCCGGCAATCAGCACGCCGGCATAAAGCAGCCGCTGCACCGAATTGTAGACGGTAAGATGGTTATGGGAGAGCCGGCCGCGCAATGCGGCGGCGAAATCGTCCACTACCGCGCGCAGCCGGATCGGCAAGAGTTTGCGGCGAAAGCGTCCGGTCGCGACGCCGAGCGTGACGTAGACAATGCCGTTGATGAGCAGAAGCCACATGGCGGCGAAGTGCCACAACAGCGCGCCGGCGAGCCAACCGCCGAGCGCCAGCCCCGACGGGAATTCGAGGAAATCGAACAGCGGCGATGCGTCGTAGATCTGCCAGCCGGACCCGATCATGATGAACATCGCCAGCGCATTGATCCAATGGGTAATACGCACCCAGCGCGGGTGAATGACGCCACCGGCGCGGTCCGTCGCGGCGTCCGGCAAATCCATAGAACGGGGTGCGACTTCAATCGACATTTGCGGAGCTTTAGCAAAACTGCAGGCGCCATGCCTCTCACATTCCTGTCAATGCCCATCAATGAAATCTGCGGCGACACGCTTTCCCCGATGCTTCTGGCCGGTTAAGACACCGCAAGCGCAAAGTGGGTTGCCAGAAGGATCATTGCCGGTGAGAGTTACTCATGTCGAAAAACAGCCCCGGCAATTTCTTTGAGGATTTTCGCGTCGGGCAAGTGATCCGGCATGCCACGCCGCGCACCCTGACTGTCGGCGATGTCGCGCTTTACAACGCCTTATTTGGCGCCCGGTTTGCGGTGCAATCTTCGGACGTTTTCGCCAAAGCAATAGGCTATCCGCGGGCACCGATCGACGATTTGCTCGTCTTTCATGTCGTGTTCGGCAAATCGGTGCCCGACGTCTCGCTCAACGCGGTTGCCAATCTCGGCTACGCCAATTGCTGTTTTCGCAAGCCGGTCTATCCGGGCGATACGTTGTCGGCGCAATCGGAGGTGATCGGCTTAAAAGAGAATTCGAGCCGCAAGACCGGCATCGTCTATGTACGCACCACCGGTTACAACCAGGACAGCGCGCCGGTTCTTGAATATGTGCGCTGGGTCTTGGTGCGCAAACGCGATGAGGCGGCGCCCGCGCCGGGCGATCACGTGCCGCGCTTGCCAACAGCGCTCGATCCGAAGCTTTTGGGCGAAGCGTGCCCCAAGATTAATATTGCATCCTACGACGTAATTCTCGCCGGTAGCCAGCATCGCTTTGGCGATTATGAGGTCGGCGAGCGGATCGATCACGTCGATGGCGTGACGGTCGAGGAAGCCGAGCATCAAATTGCGACGCGGCTTTATCAGAATACCGCGCGCATTCATTTCAACCAATTCGTCGAGGGCAAGGGCCGCTTCGGCCGGCGACTGATCTACGGCGGGCACGTCATTTCGCTGGCGCGCGCGCTGTCGTTCAATGGCCTCGCCAATGCCTTTCATGTCGCCGCGATCAATGGCGGCCGGCATGTCGCGCCGCTATTTGCCGGGGGGACGGTTTTCGCCTGGTCGGAAGTGCTCGCCCGGGCGGAATTGCCGGGCCGGACCGACGTAGGCGCGCTGCGGCTGCGCACGGTCGCGACGCGCGACCGGCCGTGCGGGAATTTTCCCGACAAGACCGGCGATGACTACGATCCGGCGGTGCTGCTCGATCTCGATTATTGGGTGGTGATCCCGAGATGACAGGAATCAGAACACAGACGTCAGGAATCAGGAATTTCAACTCCTGATTCCTGGTTCCTGATGCTCGGCTCTGAGATGCTCGACCAATTGCTGCGCAAAGGCCGGCAATTCCTCGCGGCTTCGTACGCAAATGGTCAGATCACGTACCGCCCATGGGTCCGACAGCGCAACCGCTTTGATCGCCATTGTCTTGGCGACGCGCCGGGCAGTCGTTTCCGGCACGATGCCGATGCCGACTTTGCACTCGACCAGCCGGCACACCGCATCGAAGCTGCGCAATTGCACGCGCAGCCGTAGCGGCCTGCCGATGCGCATCGCCTTGCTGGCTAAAAAACGCTGCAGTGCGCTGGCGCGGTCAAGCCCGACGAAATCGTGTTCGAGCACTTCTTCGAAGCTGATCTTGGCGCGCTTGGCGAGCGGATGATCGCGCGCGACCACAAGCACGAAGCGGTCGCGGCGAAACGGATAGGTCTCGAGCGCGCCCGCATCGACAGTGCCGGCGACGATTCCGAGGTCGGCGACGCCTTCGGCGATCAGACCGACGATCTCATCGCTCAGGCGCTCCTCGAGGTCGACGCTGACGTTCGGATGTGCCGCAAGAAATGAGCTCAGCGCCTCCGGCAAGAACTCGGTCAGGGCATTGGTGTTCGACAAGACTCTGATCTGCCCGGCAAGCCCGCCGCCATAGGCGCTGAGGTCTTCGTGCAGGCGCTCCGACTGCCGCAGAATGGCGCGGGCGTGCTGCAACAGGGTTCGGCCGGCCTGCGTCGGGGTGACGCCGGCACGGCCGCGCGTCAACAGTGGCACACCGAGCACGTTCTCCATGTTGCGGATGCGGGTTGAGGCCGCCGCCAAGGCAAGATGGGCCCGTTCCGCGCCATGGGTGATGCTGCCGGCTTCGACGACATGGCGGAACAGGCTGAGATCGGCAAGATCGAAGCGCATAGGGGTACCTTCCTTCGCATTTGGCGAAATCAGGCTTTAGATATTTGCCATTGTGCTTGAAAAATCCAGCCTTATTCTTCGCAAAAGGCGAAAGCGGGCGCGACGGCGAGAGCCTTGGCCCACGCGCACGCGCGTTGCGGGGGCGGCGGGAATTGGATAGGAAACAGCGCCCAAGTGCGCGGGCTCAAGTGCGCTGGCTCAACTGCGACCCGCCTGCGGCGCACGATGCGGATCATCATAATGACCGAAACAAGCTCGCTCGAACGACGCGTCCCCCCCGAGCGGCCGCTCTCGCCGCACCTGCAAATCTACCGGCCGATGCTGACGATGATGATGTCGATCGTCCATCGCCTCACCGGCTTCGCCAATTATTTCGGCATGCTGCTGTTAGCCTGGTGGCTGATCGCCGCGGCGAGCCCCAACGGCTATGCCAAGTTTCAATGGTTCGCGAGTTCCTGGATCGGCCGGCTGATCCTGTTCGGTTATACCTGGAGCGTGATCCACCACATGCTCGGCGGCATTCGCCACCTGATCTGGGATACTGGCCGCGGCTTTGGGCCGAAGGAGCGCGAGTGGCTGGTGGCAGCCAATCTCGTCGGATCGATCGCGATCACCGTTGTGCTGTGGATCTTCATCATACTCACCATGGGAGTTGGCTGATGGCGGGCCCCGAGCACATTCGTACCCCGCTTGGCCGCGTTCTTGGCCGCGGCGCCGCCAAATCGGGGACCGCGCATTTCTGGCATCAGCGGTTGACCGCGGTCGCCAACGTGCCGCTGACTATCGTCGCGATCGGCATTCTGATTACGCTCCTTGGCCGCAATCAGGCGGCGGTGGCGCAAATCCTCGGCTCGCCGGCAGTCAGCATCATCATGCTGCTGTTCGTCGGCTCGATCACGATACATATGCGGATCGGCATGGCCGTGATCATCGAGGACTACGTGCATGACGAGTCGGCGAAGCTCACATTGCTGATGGCCAATACGTTCTTCACCATCGCAGTTGGGCTCGCCGCGGTTTATGGCATCTTGAAGCTGTCATTCGGTTTGTAGGGAAGAGATGGCGGAGAACGGAAAGAACGGCGGCAGCGGACCGGCCATCAATGGCCGCGCCTATCCGATCGAAGACCACGCTTACGATGTCGTGGTGATCGGCGCCGGCGGCGCCGGGCTGCGGGCGGTCGTCGGCTGCAGCGAGGCCGGCTTGCGCACCGCCTGCATCACCAAAGTGTTTCCGACCCGCTCCCATACGGTGGCGGCGCAAGGCGGCATCGCCGCCGCGCTCGGCAATATGGGCGAGGACGATTGGCGCTGGCACATGTACGACACCGTGAAGGGATCGGATTGGCTCGGCGATCAGGATGCGATCGAATATATGTGCCGCAACGCGCCGGACGCCGTGTACGAACTCGAGCATTGGGGGCTGCCGTTTTCGCGCCGAGAGGATGGCAAGATCTATCAGCGCCCGTTCGGCGGCATGACGACCCACTACGGCAAAGGCACCGCGCAGCGCACCTGCGCCGCCGCCGACCGTACCGGTCACGCCATGTTGCACACCATGTACGGTCAGGCGCTGCGCCATTCGACCGAGTTCTTCATTGAATACTTCGCCATCGATCTCATTGTCGATGATGAGGGGCGCTGTTGCGGCGTCGTCGCACTTAATCTTGAGGACGGCTCAATCCATCGCTTTTCCGCGCAGATGACCGTCATTGCCACCGGCGGCTATGGCCGCACCTATGCCTCGTGCACAGGTGCGCATACTCAGACCGGCGACGGCAACGCCATGGTGTTGCGGGCCGGCCTGCCGCTGCAAGACATGGAATTCGTGCAATTCCATCCCACCGGCGTCTACGGCGCCGGCGTGCTCATCACCGAAGGTGCCCGCGGCGAGGGCGCCTATCTCGTCAATTCAGAAGGCGAGCGGTTCATGGAGCGCTATGCCCCGTCGGCCAAGGATCTCGCCTCGCGCGACGTGGTATCGCGCGCTATGACCATCGAGATCCGTGAAGGCCGCGGCGTCGGGCCCAAGAAGGATCATATTTTTCTTCATCTCGACCATCTCGATCCGCAGATCCTGGCCGAGCGCCTGCCCGGTATTACCGAATCGGCGCGGATTTTTGCCGGCGTCGATCTGACCCGCGACCCGGTGCCGATCCTGCCGACGGTGCACTACAACATGGGCGGCATTGCCACGAATTATCACGGCGAGGCGCTGACCAAGAAAAATGGCAATCCGGACACTGTCGTGCCCGGCATGATGGCGCTGGGCGAAGCGGCCTGCGTCTCGGTGCACGGCGCCAACCGCCTGGGATCGAATTCGCTGATCGATCTCGTGGTATTCGGACGCGCTGCGGCGCATCGCTGCGCCGAAATCCTCACGCCGAACGACAAGCATCCCGAATTACCCAAGGATTCGGCCGATCGGCCGCTGTCACGGCTCGACAAATTCCGTCATGCCTCGGGCGGCACGCCGACCGCGCAGCTGCGCAACAAGATGCAGCACGTCATGCAGAATAATTGCGCCGTATTTCGCACGGGCGAAGTCCTCGAAGAAGGCTCACAGCTCATCCATCAGGTCTTTGATGGCATCGACGATCTGCGGGTATCCGACCGTTCGCTGATCTGGAATTCCGATCTCGTCGAGACCCTCGAATTCGCCAATCTGATCGAACAGGCCGTCGTCACCATGGATTCGGCGGCGAACCGGACCGAGAGCCGCGGCGCCCATGCGCGCGAGGATTTTCCCGATCGCGACGATCAGGACTGGATGAAGCACACCTTGTCCTGGCTCGATCTTGCAACCGGCAAAGTCACGATCGATTAC
>DASZCJ010000133.1:0-7886 GCA_035943155.1 Xanthobacteraceae bacterium
CCAGCAAAATGGTCCATGCTGCGCTTCTCCTTCTGATGCTTGAGGCCGTACACACGGACCTCGTATTCACCATCAGCCTGAAGCGCAGCACCCAAAATCTTCAACTATCCACAAGCTCGCCGGCCGATTACCCCATCTTAGAAGGAACAGCGGACGTAGGAACTTCGATTTAGGTAGCGATTAACCCAAAGCCGAACTTGACCGCGCTCGATGGTCGCGCTGCGTCCACGCCCACGCGGCCTGATTCGCGACGTGTTACGATGCCGCCTCTCGGACCATTAGCAAGATGTCCGTTGCGAAGAACCGGACTATGGGCAGCGCAGCCGGGCACCCGATGGAATTTGCGTCACCGATTCAACCACCGCCGCGCAAATCCCATGATCCCCTGCGGCAGGAAAATGATCATGGCGATGAAGATGAGGCCGAGCGGAATGAGATACGGGAATTGGTCGCCGAAAAAGCGCGACAGCAATTCGCGCAAGAGATGAAAAAACGCGGCGCCGACGATCGGCCCGACTAACGTGCCGATACCGCCCATCACGTTGTAGATGACGGCCTCGCCGGACGTCAAAAAATAAACAAAATCAGGCGCGGCGAATTCGTTCTGAATGGCGTAGAGCACGCCGGCCAATCCGGCGAACAGGCCGGAAATCATGACCGCAACCATCTTGAAGCTTTCGACCCGGTAACCGATCGCGCGGGTGCGCGGTTCGTTTTCACGGATCGATTGCAGCACCATGCCGAACGGCGATTGCGTCACCCGGCGCAGGATCAGGTAGGAGCCGGCGACGACCGCGAGCACGAACCAGTGCATGGTGGCGGAGTTAAAGCGTGCATAATAGAGGAACGGAATCCATAAACGCGGACGGGTGAAAATCAGGCCGTTTTCGCCGCCGGTCACCGCCGTCCACGTAAAGATGATGACGTAAAAGATTTGGCTGAAGATCAGCGTCGTGATGGCAAAATAAATGTCACGCAGGCGCGTGGAAAAGTACGCAACGAACAAGGCGGCGCCGGCGGCGCCGGCGAGGCCGAACAGGGTCGCCAGCCATAAATTAGGCGGGCTGACCAGCAGCAGCGCGCCAGCCGCGCCATACATGCCAAGCCCGAAAAACGCCGAATGGCCGAATGAGACCATGCCGGTATAGCCGATCAACAAATCGGACGACATCGCCAGAAGTCCCCAGATCAGAATTTCGGTAATCAGGCGACGCCAGAATTCCGGGAGCACGAGCGGTGCCGCGATCAGCGCCGCCATTACCAGGCAAAAGCCGATCCAGAATACGGCGGTATGGCTCAATCGTGACTTGTCGAGCGGCAATTGATTGACCGAGCTGGTCTTGTCGAGCGGTGCAGTTGTCATCGGGGCGTCGCTACAAACAAACCGGTGGGGCGAAACAGCAAAGTGAGAATGAGCACGACGAAGGAGACGATCACTGCGCGGGAGGGGTCGAGCCAGATACTGCTGTAGGCCTCAATCAGGCTTATGAAGATCGCCGCCGCGATCGAGCCGCCGAAATTCCCCATGCCACCGACCACAACGACGATGAAGGCCTTGAGCACCCAATCGAGGCCCATCGTGTGATTGACGCCGACCATCGGGGCGAACAGCACGCCGCTTGCCGCCGCCATCGCGGCGCCGATGGCGAATACGCCGGTATAGACCAGAGGCACGGGAATCCCCATGGCTTGCGCCATGACGCGGTCCTGCGCGGTGGCTCTGATCCAGACGCCGAATTTTCCGCGTTTGAGGTATAGCCAGAAGCCGCCGATAATGGCGGCGGACAGCGCCGCGATTAGCAGGCGGTACCAGGGGTATTGCAGATAAAACAGCGTGAATTGGCCGGTGATCGGCTCGCCAATCCGGCGCGCCACCGGTCCAAAGGTCCACAGCGCATAATTCTGCAATACGAGCGAAATTCCGAAGGTGGCGAGAATGGTATTCAACGGATCGCGTCCGATCAGCGGCCGCAATGCAATGATCTGCATCGCAGCGCCCAGCAGCGCGACAATCAACGCCGCGCCGACCAGCGCCAGCCAGAAGCTGCCGGTCGTCGAGATGATGATGACGCCAACATAGGCGCCGAGCATGAACAGCTCGCCATGCGCGAAATTCACCACGTCCATAATGCCGAAGATCAGCGTCAACCCGGAGGCGATCAGCGCCAGGATCATACCGGTGACGATGCCGTTGATGGTCTGGATGATAATCAGCTCAAACGGGATCTCTGCGAAGAACTGACCGATCGCGTCCATCGCTCACACCCCCAGATACTGTTTGATGACCGCGTGATTAGCGTCGATCTCGGAGGCGGCGCAGTGGTGGCGCACCGTGCCCTTTTCCATAATGTAGACGCGCCGGCTCGCGGCCAGCGTCAACGGCACGTTCTGCTCGACCAGAAGAATGGCGACGCCCTCTTGCTTGAGCACCCCGATGATCTGCTCGATCTGCGAAACCATCCGCGGCATCAACCCCTCAGTCGGCTCATCCAACAGAATGATCTTCGGCTCGAGCATCATGGCGCGCGCGATAGCCAGCATCTGCTGCTCGCCGCCCGACAGCGTGCCGCCCGCCTGCGTGCGCCGCTCCGCCAGCACCGGGAAATACGCGAATGCCTTGTCGAGCAGCTTTTGCCGCCGTTCCTCAGTCACGCCGTTGCGGTCCAGTCCGGTGCGCAGGTTTTCCATCACCGTGAGCAGACGGAAAATGCGTCGATCTTCGGGAACATAGCCGATGCCAAGCCGCGCCAGTTTATGCGGCGGCAGGCCGGTAATGAGGCCGCCGTTAAACTGGACTGTGCCGCGGCTCGGCCGCACCAGGCCCATGATGGTCTTGAGCGTCGTGCTTTTGCCGACGCCATTGCGCCCGAGCAGGCCGACTACCTCGCCCCGCTCCACCTTGAGCGAAACGCCATGCAGGATATGACTCTTGCCGTAATAGGTGTGCACGTCCTCGACGTGGACGAGCGGCGCAGTGTCTGCGGCCACGGTACTTTCAATATGGGCGCTCATGTCTTGAGATAGACCTCCAGCACCCTCGGATTTTCCTGAATTTCCCGCGGCGTGCCTTCGGCGATAATGGCGCCGTAATGCAGCACGGTGATGCGGTTGGCGAGCTCCATCACGACCTGCATGTCGTGCTCGACGATAAGGATGGTGAGGTTTTTGGCGATACGGCGCACCAGTTCCATGGTTTCGCCGGTTTCGGCCGCGCTCATGCCTGCGGTCGGTTCGTCGAGGCAAAGAAGTTGCGGGTCGGTCGCCAAGGCAATGCCGATTTCGAGATTGCGCTGTTCGCCGTGTGACAGATTCGAAGCGTATTCCCGCGCCTTGGCCAGCAGTCCGACGGCTGTGAGCGCCGCCTCCGCCTTCCGATTGATATCGGCAAGCCCATTGTGGTGAGAAACCATGTTCCACGAGTGACGGCGCGATTGTGCGGCAATGCGCGCGTTCTCGAACACGGTGGCGTTGGGCAGAATATTGGTGATCTGATAGGAGCGCGCGATGCCTTTTTGCGAAATCGCGTTGGAGGGCAGGCCGGTGATCTCGTTGCCGTCGAAAATGATGCGCCCGCCTGTGGGCCGCAAAACGCCGGTCAGGCAGTTGAAGAATGTGCTTTTGCCTGCACCGTTCGGCCCGATAATGGCGCGAATTTCGCCGCGCGCGGCTTCGAAATTGACCTGTGACAGCGCAGTCAGACCGCCGAACTGCACCGACAATAGTTCGGTCTTGAGGAGAACCGGCAGCGCGGCTCCCCGGCCATTGGCCGGGGAGCGTAATTCGCTCGGGCCTTCCGCGCGCACTTAAACCGCGCGCAGCTAGGCGGAGAAGTTGCAGGCCGGCGGAACCAAGGTTTTGTCCTTGTCCACCGTCTCGAGCAGTTTGAATTTGCCGTTTTCGACGACGTATAGGAACTCGCGTAGGAACGCCTGATGATCCGCCTTGCGCAACGTCTTGTTGCCTTGCGGGAAGTCGTCGCCTTCCTTCATCTCGAGGCCCTCGAGCGCCTCAATCAACTTGTCGGTGTCATCGCGGCCGTCGAATTTCGAGGCAACCATGGCGACCTTTATCGCGTTCATGGCCTCGTAATTTGACTGCACGTAACGATCGGGCAATGGTCCCGACGGATCGACCTTTGCCAGCCGCGCTTTGGCATCATCGAAGAACCGGTGCAGATAGGGCGTGTCGAGCGGGCCCTGGAATACCGGGATGTAGCGATTGATGGCGACAAAGCCGTCGATCTTGGTGCCAAGGGCAGGCATATTGGTCGATTCGCAAATGGCCCCGTCGCCGGCCCATTTGTACTTCTTTGTCAGGCCAAGATCGTAGGCTTGGTTGCCAATCGTCACACCGTCTTTGCCGAAGAAGATGCCGAACAATGCGTCAAAGTTGCCGGAGATCTTCGACAAGAACGGCGTCATGTCCGCGGTGCCCAGCGGAATGCCGGTGGTGCCGACGATTTCGCCGCCGTTCTTCCTGATCTCGGCCGCATAGGCGTCGCGGGTCGATTGACCCCAGGAGTAATCGGCATAAGCGATATGCCACTTCTTGCCCAACTTGGCGAGCATCGGTCCGAACGCGACCGCCTGCGCCGGTGCGTAATCGTGCACCCGGAAGCTGACGCGGTTGCACGCCGAAGTGGTCAGCGTGGTATCGAGACAGACGCTGATCATGTTGACGATCTTCGCTTCCTGCCAAACCGGCATGCAGGCGATGCAGATATTGGAGAGGAACCCGCCGACATGGGCGTCGATGTTGCTCTCCTGCACCATCTTTGAGGTCTTCTGCCGCGCGACGGCCGGCGAGCTCTCGTCGTCAGCAATGATCAATTCGACCGGCCGGCCATTGATGCCGCCGCTGTTATTGATGCGGTCGACCGCCATCTGCAATCCAACCACGGCGGTCTTGCCGCCGGCGGCGCCAGCGCCGGATAGCGGCTGCTCGGAGCCGATCTTATAGGGCTTGGTGGCACCGAATGCGGCACGCCAGGGCTCGGGCACAAGCATCATGGCGCCGATCGCGCCGCCGCCCCAACCGACGAGCCGTCGGCGCGTGAGCTTGCCGCGATACCAGACGTCTTGCGCCCACTTTTCGTCCTTCCACTTCTCGGTCATTGGCTGTTCCTTCCCCTTGGAATTCGCGCTTTCTGGATTTCGTCCGCCTGAAATTTGTCCGGCTGTCTCTTAACGGGCTTTTTGGCGGGTGATTTAGGGCATTAGCAAACGCGATATTGCGCGCGGTTTCAACCGGATTCGGCTGCCGGCCGACCGGTGGGCGGCGCGCGATCCGTGTAACATGGTCGCGCTGGAAGCGGTTTTTCCGGCCCTGGTTAATGATAAAATGGGCGAAATACAGTGATGGGAATCATGCAAGAGCAAACATTGGCAACGGCGAACCTGCACCGGGAAAAACCGGAAGCACTGTCAACCGGCCGCGCCGCGCGGCTCGCCATTCGCCGTAACCAGCATGCCGGACCGACATCCGGCCTGGCGCCCGGCTTCGTTCAAGCCAACCTCGCCATCCTGCCGCAAGCGCTGGCGTCGGACTTCCTGCAATTTTGCCAGCGCAATCCAAAGCCGTGCCCGTTGCTCGGGATCTCGGCGCCCGGCGATCCTGGTATTCCGGCATTGGCAGACGACCTCGATATTCGCACCGACTTGCCGCGCTATCGCGTCTGGCGCGACGGCGCCCTGGTCGATGAGCCAAGCGACATCGCCAAATGGTGGCGCGATGATCTGGTCACGTTTGCGATTGGCTGTTCGTTCTCGTTTGAGCAGGCGCTGCTCGAGGCCGGGATCGAGCTGCGTCACATGACTTGCGACTGCACGGTGCCGATGTACCGTACCGCAGTCGAAACCGCGGCCGCCGGTCCGTTCCATGGCCCGCTGGTGGTTTCGATGCGGCCGATGAAGCCCGCCGACGCCATTCGGGCCATCCAGATCACGACGCGCTTTCCTTCGGTGCATGGCGCGCCAGTGCATATCGGCAAGCCAGGATCGATCGGCATCAAGGATCTAGCCCGGCCGGATTGGGGCGATGCGGTGCCGGTGCACGATGACGAGCTTCCGGTATTCTGGGCCTGCGGAGTGACGCCGCAGTCCGTGATCATGGCGGCACGACCGGATTTCTGCATCACCCACTATCCCGGCGCCATGCTGGTGACGGACCGGCGCAACACTGAATTTGCGATCATGTGAATGTCCGTCATTCCGGATAGCCGCGCAGCGGCTAGTCCGGAATCTATACTCCCTGCGTTGGGTCTATGGATTCCGGTCTCCTCGCTTCGCTCGGACCCGGAATGACGGTAGAGAAAGTCAATGCTCATCGATTTTCAGCAACATTACACGCCACCGGAATTGCTCAAAGGCGAACCCGGCAAAATAACGGCCGATCTCGATCGCGACGGCAATCCGCATTATCTGCTCAATCCGCTGCTTGCCGATCTCGGCGCGCATGTCCGCATGATGGATGGCGCCGGTATCGATGCCGGCGTGCTGACTTGCGGCGCCGGGTTCGACCAGCCGGACATTGCGGTTTGCCGTCGCATCAACGATCGCCTGCGCGAAGCCGAGCGGGCGCATCCCGGCCGTTTCATCGGCTTAGCTCATGTTCCTGCGCTAAAGCCTGCGGAAGCCGCCGCCGAATTAAAGCGCTGCGCCGTCGAACTCGGCTTTCCCGGCGCCGTCATCGCCTCGGAATTGCAGGATTTGCCACTCGATGCGCATGAGCTGCGGCCATTCTGGAAAGCCTGCGCCGATCTCGGTCTCTACGTCTTCATCCATCCTTTGCCGCGCGTCATTGCCTGGTCGCGCATGGACGCCGACGATCTCGGTCGCATGCTCGGCTGGGAGTTTTCCTTGATGACGGCGGCGGTCCGTCTCATCAATTCGGGCCTGCTCGACGAATTGCCGACGCTGAAGATCCAATTCTCGCATTTCGCCGGCGGCATCGGCCGCTATCGCGGCCGTATCCGCGGCTTTCAAGCGCGCGATAAATGGGGCACCGCGGACCTCGCTCGGCACGGCCGCCGGCCGCGCCAGCCGTTGGATCACTATCTCGATCATCGCTTGTATTACGATATCGCCGGCTGGGCCGGACCGGACCACGCCGCCGAATTGGGCAGGCACTGGGTGGGTTTCGGCTTGCAGGAACTCGCGCGCTCGCAACTCGTCTTCGCCACCGACTATCCGCAGGCCGTGCGCGACCCAGGCGAGGTCGCCGCCTATGTCGCGGCGGTGCGCGCGCTCGGCGAGGATGGCCATACAATCGCCAGTGGCGCGAATGCCGAGAAGCTCATTCCCGATTTGCAGCGGCGACTTGCCGCGCGTTCGCCTGCCGCCAAGGTGCCAGCATGAACGACAAGCCGGCAGAGACGGAAACGGCCGCATTCGATCCGGCCCGTGCCGGCTGGACCATGATCAAGCCGATCGGCTTCGGCGAAGTGGCCGGCCCGATCTGGCGACAGGGCGATGCGCGGTTCGGCTTCGTCGTCGAGCCCAAGCATCTGAACTTTGTCGATATCATCCATGGCGGAATGCTCACCACGCTCGCCGATCAGGCGATGGGCATGACGGCGTACCGCGCAACCGGCGGCAAGCCCCATGCTACCATCGAGTTGAACATCCAGTTTGTCGGCGCAGCGCGGCTCGGCGAATTCGTCGAGGCGCATTGCGAAGTGGTCCGGCTGACGCGCGCGATCATCTTCATGCAATGCAAGCTCCTGGTCGGCACGCGCCCGGTGGCGAATGCGACGGGGATTTGGAAGATCAGAGGGGAGGGGTGATCCCCTCCCCCTTGTGGGGAGGGGTAGGGGTGGGGGTCGCGAGACGACGAGCAAGCGTCAACGCATCCATTCACGGATCGACCCCCCACCCCGGGGGGCCCCC
>DASZCJ010000134.1:0-5309 GCA_035943155.1 Xanthobacteraceae bacterium
CCGGCATCACTTCGAAGGCGAAACGCACTTCCGTTCCCTCCCCTCTTGTGGGGGAGGATCGGGAGAGGGGGCCTAAAGAAACAACCTCATTTCCACAGACTCCAACCCCCACCCCTAACCCCTCCGCACAAGGGGGAGGGGAACAAAATCTTCATCGCGACAGGGCAGAGCGCAGTGGATTGCAGCAGCCGCCCGATAATTCCTGGGATCGCCGCGCCGACTTCGCGCAAGCGCATCGCGCCCGCGCATCGGTGGCGCGCGGTTTTAACGAACCGCCGCAGCAAAGCTATATCGGCCGTACGCCGGTCTCGCCTGGCGAACTCGATCCCGCTCTCGCGCGCGCACTCGGGATCGAGGAGGACGAGGCATCATCTTCGCCTCCCCCCGAAGCAGAAGCATCGCAAGCCGATAGCGAGCGGGGCGGGGTGATCCGCTATGGCGAAATCACCCCTGCCCGATCGCGCTTTGCGCGATCCGCCTCCCCAGAGGGGACGCCGACCGCGTTCGGCAGTGCCGCGAGCCAGCAGTCGCTGGACCGCTTGCTGCGCGAAGGCCGCCCGGAATTTCGCGAGCATCCATGGACGCCGCATCGACCGCCGCGCCCGGAAAAATCCGAAGGCGGCCGTCGTCTCGCCATCACCTCCGAGTTCGGTCCGAAGGGCGATCAGCCGCAGGCCATCAAAGACCTGGTGGAAGGCGTACGCCGCAACGACCGCACTCAAGTGCTGCTCGGCGTCACCGGGTCGGGCAAGACCTTCAGCATGGCCAAGGTCATCGAAGAGACGCAACGGCCGGCGCTGATCTTGGCGCCGAACAAGACGTTGGCGGCGCAGCTTTACGGCGAATTCAGAAGTTTCTTTCCCGACAACGCAGTCGAATATTTTGTCAGCTACTACGATTACTACCAGCCGGAAGCCTATATCCCGCGCACCGACACCTATATCGAGAAAGACTCCTCGATCAACGAGCAGATCGATCGCATGCGCCACGCCGCGACGCGGGCGCTGCTCGAACGCGACGACGTCATCATCGTCGCCTCGGTGTCGTGCATCTACGGCATCGGCTCGGTCGAAACCTATTCGGCGATGACCTTCACCATTCGCCGTGGCGAGCGGCTCAATCAGCGGCAACTGCTCGCCGATCTCGTGGCTTTGCAATACAAGCGCTCGGCCGGCGATTTTTATCGCGGCTCGTTTCGCGTGCGCGGCGACGCGATTGAAATTTTCCCGGCGCACTATGAGGATCGCGCCTGGCGCGTGTCATTGTTCGGCGACGAGGTGGAAGCTATCCACGAATTCGATCCGCTCACCGGCCAGAAGACCGATGAGCTGGAATTCGTAAAAATCTACGCCAATTCGCATTATGTGACGCCGCGGCCGACGCTGCTGCAGGCGATTTCCGGCATCAAATTTGAGCTGCGCCAGCGGCTCGAACAGCTCAATGCCGCCGGGCGGCTCCTTGAAGCGCAGCGGCTCGAGCAGCGCACGCTATACGATCTCGAAATGATGGAAGCGACCGGCGCCTGCGCCGGCATCGAGAACTATTCGCGCTATCTGACCGGCCGCAAGCCCGGCGAACCGCCGCCGACTTTGTTCGAATACGTGCCCGACAATGCATTGGTCTTCGTCGACGAGAGTCACGTCACCATTCCACAGCTAGGCGGCATGTATCGCGGCGATTTCCGCCGCAAGGCAACGCTCGCCGAATACGGCTTCCGCCTGCCATCGTGCATGGACAACCGGCCGCTGCGCTTTGAGGAATGGGATGCGATGCGGCCACAGACCTCCTGCGTCTCGGCCACACCCGGCCCGTGGGAGCTCAACGAATCCGGCGGTGTCTTCACCGAACAGGTGATCCGTCCGACCGGGCTGATCGATCCGCCGGTCGAGGTGCGGCCGGCGCGTACGCAAGTCGACGATCTGGTCGGTGAGGTTCGCGCTATCGCGCAACGCGGCTATCGCGCGCTGGTCACCGTGCTGACCAAGCGCATGGCCGAGGACCTGACCGAATATCTGCATGAGCAGGGCATCCGCGTCCGCTACATGCATTCCGACATCGACACGATCGAACGCATTGAGATCATCCGCGATCTACGGCTCGGCGCGTTCGACGCGCTGGTTGGCATCAATCTGTTGCGCGAGGGCCTCGACATTCCGGAATGCGCGCTGGTCGCCATTCTCGATGCCGATAAGGAAGGTTTTCTGCGCAGCGAGACGAGTCTCATTCAGACCATCGGCCGCGCCGCGCGCAATATCGACGGCCGCGTCATTCTCTATGCCGACAGCATTACCGGCTCGATGGAGCGCGCCATTGCCGAAACCGAGCGGCGGCGCGAGAAACAGAAGGAATACAACGCGGCCAACGGCATCACGCCGGAGAGCGTGCGCAAGGGCATCGCCGATATTCTCGACAGCGTCTATGAGCGAGACCATGTGCTGATCGCAGCCGGCACCGGCGACGGCGAATTCGAGGAGGCCGCCACTATCGGCCACAATTTCGAGGCGGTGATTGCCGATCTCGAAACCCGCATGCGCGCCGCCGCCGCCGATCTCGATTTCGAGGAAGCAGCGCGGCTGCGCGACGAGATCAAGCGGCTGCGCGCCACCGAGCTCGCGGTGATCGACGACCCGACGGCGAAATTTTTACCCTCCCCCCAGCGCGGCCGGGCGGGGGGCGCAGGCGCGGGGCGCGGTCAATCGAAAATCCACAAGCCCAGCCTCGACGAAATGGGCATCGCGCTGCATCACGAAGTGGCGCCGCATCGACCGGAAACAAATACGCCGAACCGCGGCGGGCCGCGCTCCACCATGGGCCGCGCCGGCATGCGCGGCGGCTGGAAGCCGAGAGGGCGCTAACTGCCCGCGCAGCGGACAGGCTGATATAGCTGTGCCGAGCGGATGGGTTAGAGCATGATCCCGAAAAGTGGACACCGGTTTTCGGAAAAGATCATGCTCAAACAACAATCTAAAGCGAAATGGTGATTCTAAAACCATTTCGCTTTAAGGTCGCCGTTCATTGACGAATCACCTATCGAGAATCTGGAGGTCGCCATGGCGAAGGGTCAGATGCGAAGCAACCGGGAAAAGAAAAAGCCCAAACAAGACAAGAACAAGAAGAAGGGCGCCGGCGCCGAAGCCCCCTCGCCGTTCGCCGGGATGCACAGCCAAGCCAAACCCGGGACGTACCAGGACCAGTATGGCAAGAAGCACTAGGGCAAGCGGGCGCGGCGGCTGGAGCCGCGGCGAGGTGATTTAACTCCCTTTCACCAATACATCCGCGCCGGATTTGGCGATCTGATCGTCCTGCGCCGAAAGCGCGCCGGAGACGCCGATCGCGCCAACGATCTTGCCGTCGACGAGGATGAGGTTGCCGCCCTGCAGCGGCGTGATGTCCTTGAGCGCCAACAGCCGCATGCCGGCGCCGCCGGCGGCGATGGCGTCGTCGAGCGCCTTGCTCGGCAGCTTGAACTCGAGCGCGGTGCGTGCCTTGCCGGCCGAGGTGGTGATCGCCGAGAGCTGCGTGTTGTCGGCTTTGTGGAACATCACCATGTTGCCGCCGCTGTCGAGAATGGTGATGGCGACGGTCCAGGAATTTTTCGCCGCTTCGAGCTCGGCCGCCGCCATCACGCGCTTGGCCTGATCGAGCGTGATCGGCGCGCCGTAGGGTGGTTGCGGTGGCGCCGCCACGGCCGGTCCAGCCGGCGCTTGTTGCGCCATAGCCGGCGCTAGCGCCGAACCGAGCGAAAGAACCAGGGCGCCCAGCAAAGCGCAGGCGAAAGCGAATACGCGAACCATGTGGCAGCCTCCCAAAAGCGATCTATTTGCGCATGATCTTATCCGAACACCGGCAGCCACCCCGGATCAAGTCCGGGGCAGGTTTTTGCGGGATCATGCGCCCCGAATCCGCGGCGCGGCACAATAAGCGGCAAAAGCGGCAGGTGGAAGCGCATGTGGGTGGCTAAAATTTCTCCTCCCCCTGCAAGGGGGAGGAAAAGTCATATGCCCACAAGGGGGAGAGATCGTTGTCGCGCGCAACTGTGATCGCCGCGTCAGATGCGCCAATCACGCTGACCGCCTATATTTGCCATGCGAATTGTATCCCCGATGCCGCCGAGCCCAGCAGGAGCCGCCGTCATGTTTTCATTGCGCAAAAAGCTTGAAATGCCCGCGCCCGAAGAGGCCTTGCCGGGGCGTGCAACGCCGATCCCGACGGCGCGGCAGCATTTTCTCAATGGGCGGCCGCTGCAGGGCCCCTACCCCGACGGCCTGGCCATGGCGATGTTCGGACTCGGCTGCTTCTGGGGCGCCGAGCGCAAATTCTGGGAGCTCGGCAACGGCATTTACATCACCGCGGTCGGCTATGCCGGCGGGCTCACCCCCAACCCGACCTACGAAGAAGTCTGCTCCACCCGCACCGGACACAACGAAGTCGTGCTGGTGGTCTATGACCCGAAGAAAATCTCCTACGAGCGCCTGCTCAAGACCTTCTGGGAGAACCACGACCCAACGCAGGGCATGCGCCAGGGCAACGATGTCGGCACGCAATACCGTTCCGGCATTTATGTGTTTTCACCCGAGCAGCGCGCCGCCGCGGAAGCCTCCAAAGCGGCCTACGATAAAGCGCTGGCGGCCGCGCGGATGGGACCGATCACGACCGAAATCCGCGACGCGCCGACGTTCTATTTCGCCGAGGATTATCACCAGCAATATCTCGCCAAGAACCCGCACGGTTATTGCGGGCTTGGCGGCACCGGCGTGAGCTGTCCGATCGGCACCGGCGTCGCGGCGTAGGCAAACCAGGCATCAGGGATCAGCAATCAGGCATCAGCCCTGATCCCTGATCACTTCACGTGCTTGGCCAAGAACGCCATGGCGCGTTGCCAGGCGAGCTTGGCGGCTTCGGCGTTGTAGCTGCCCCGTTCGTCGCAATGAAAGCCGTGCTGCGCGTTGGGATAAACGAAAATCTCGCAATCGCCACCGCGCTTCTGCTTGATCATTTCGACGTCGCTCATCGGGATCGAAGCATCCTGCTCGCCGAAATGCATCTGCGTCGGCACTTTCGGCTTTTCGTCGGCGTTCTTGGCGATTTGTCCGCCGTAATAGCACACCGCCGCGGATAGTCCGTTGAGCTTGGCGGCCGCCAGGAATGAGATCGTGCCGCCCATGCAAAAGCCCATGATGGCGACCGGACCGCTCTTTTTCAGCTCGTCGATCGCGGCCTGCACGTCGCGCAACATCGCGCCCCAATCCGGATTGGCGACGAACTTGCGCGCATTGGCGATCTCATCGGGCGAGTAGCCGGATTCGAAA
>DASZCJ010000135.1:0-23257 GCA_035943155.1 Xanthobacteraceae bacterium
CCCTTGCCGCCTACCAGCCCATAAATGATTGTCGGATCGGACTGCAGCCTCATCTTTTGCTTGAGCCGGTTGACGAATACGGCGGCGACGCGGCTGCGTTCATCGGGTTTGCCGGTTTCCTTCTCGACCAGCGAAGCAAGAACAACGAGTTGCTCCGGCGTCTTGAGCGGAAGGTCCGGCGAGCGATGATCCCACACCTCCCGCAGCAGCCGCTGTTGTGCCTGCTGCATGCGTTGGATCATTTGTTCGCGGGTTACGCCGCGCGCGAAGTTATAGGTGTCGGGCAGCAAGCTGCCTTCGCGCGGGATTTCCTTGATATCGCCGGCCAGAATATCGTCCTGCAACAAACGCGCGACCATCTGCTGCGACGTTAGTCCTTCGGGAAGACTGACCTGGTGCGCGACCACCTTGCCTTCGACAATTGTGGCGACCACGTCGCGCACACTTGAGTGCGCCTTGAATTCGTATTCGCCGGCCTTGAGATCCTCACGCGCCTTGAGCACGAGCACGCCGCCGATGAACAGCCAAGATTGATCGATTACGCCCTCGCGCGAAAGAATATCGGCGATATCGCGCATTCCGGAGCCGCGCGGGATATTCACGATGCGGTCTGCCGGCAGCGGGCCCGCCGCCTCGAAGCGCTGTTTGCCAACAAACAGCGCGACGGCGGCCGCCAAAGCGACAAGCACGAAGGCGCTGATCACCGCATTGCCAATGACTATGAGCGGATGCCGCGCGGTCCTTGAGCGGCGCGCCGGCAAATCGACCCGGTCGGGCTCGATGGCTGCGCGCGGGCTCCGCGGCACGCGTTTAGCCTCGCTCCGTCCGAGACTTCCGGCCGCGGCGCTGGTCGGATTCACCGCCGAACGAGGCAACGGGTTGCTAGCCGGGCTCGTGCCAAGCCCCGCCGGACTGGAGCGTAAGGATGGGCCGGCGCGCTGTTCGCCATTCGGCGGGGTGCTAGCTCCGGTCACCGCCACACATCCAATCTTGCGACCCGCATGGTCGACTTTGCGATGAAAGCGCGAAGCTCAGATACGCGTCGTTGGTGAATTTCGCCGTATCCCGCCACACAAAGGTCAATCGCAGGCGAGTGCGGAACAAATGTGGCAGACCGCCAAAACAACGCATTTAGTGCGTTACTTTGCGGAAAACCAGCGAAGCGTTCGTGCCGCCGAATCCGAAGGAATTCGACAGCGTGACGTTTACCGGTCGTTGCTGCGCTGTATGCGGCACAAGGTCGATCGCGGATGCAACCGACGGATTATCGAGATTGATAGTCGGCGGAACCACGCCATCACGCATCGCGAGTAGACAGAATATCGCTTCGATGGCGCCCGCGGCGCCAAGAAGGTGGCCGATCGAAGATTTAGTCGACGACATCGCGATATGGCCCGCTGCATTACCGACAAGCCGCTCGACAGCCTTGAGCTCGATCTCGTCGCCAAGCGGCGTCGATGTGCCATGCGCGTTGATGTAGTCGATGTCGGCTGGAGAAATGCCGGCGCGGCGAATTGCGGCAGTCATGCAGCGAAATGCGCCGTCACCGTCCTCCGCCGGCGCGGTGATATGGAAGGCGTCTCCAGAAAGGCCATAGCCGACAAGCTCGCCGTAAATGCGCGCACCGCGCCTTTTGGCGTGATCGTATTCCTCGAGCACGACCGCGCCCGCGCCTTCCCCCATCACAAATCCATCGCGATCGCGGTCGTAAGGCCGCGAGGCGCGCTCCGGCGTGTCGTTGAAGCCAGTCGAAAGCGCGCGGCACGCCGCAAACCCGGCAAGCGAAATCCTGTTGACCGGCGACTCCGTCCCGCCTGCCACCATCACATCGGCGTCGCCAAGCGCAATCAACCGGCCGGCATCGCCAATTGCATGCGCACCTGTAGAACAGGCGGTGACCACGGCATGATTGGGTCCCTTGAGCGAATGGTTGATCGATACATAGCCGGACGCGAGATTGATGAGCCGGCCAGGTATGAAGAAAGGCGACACGCGCCGCGGTCCGCGGTCGCGCAACAACAAGGCTGTCTCTGCGATCCCCTCGACACCGCCGATTCCGGACCCGATTAGAACGCCGCTCGTGATCTGATCGGCATGTTCGCGCGGGTGCCATCCGGCATCATCGAGCGCCTGCGTGGCTGCAGCCATGGCAAAGACGATGAAATCATCGACCTTGCGCTGCTCCTTGGGCTCCATCCAATCGTCAGCATTAAAGGCTCTGGCCGAGCCGTTACCGCGTGGGACCTGGCCGGCAATCTTGCACGAGATGTCGGATACGTCGAATTTTTCTATGCGTTTGATGCCGCTTTGCCCGGCGAGCAGCCGCTGCCAGGTCTGCTCGATCCCGCAGGCGAGCGGCGTCACCAAACCGAGCCCCGTGACAACCACGCGTCTCATCGAGGCGCTCCCGCTAAACGCAGTCCGAATGTCGTCCCACCGCATATAGGAATATGCGGCGGTTACGGCAGGCCATATCGATCATGCAAAAATACCGGGCGGTTGCGGACCGGTCAGCTCTTTGCGTTTTTTTCGAGAAATTTGATCGCGTCGCCAACGGTCAAAATAGTTTCGGCGGCATCGTCGGGGATCTCGCAGCCAAATTCTTCCTCAAAGGCCATGACGAGTTCGACCGTGTCGAGACTGTCTGCGCCGAGGTCATCGATGAAGCTGGCGTTCTCGGTGACTTTGTCCGGCTCGACGCCGAGATGTTCCACGACGATTTTTTTCACGCGCTCGCCAATATCACTCATCGTTCCAACCTCATCTTGCAACGCGACCCGTCAAGCTCGCTTCGATTCTGTCCAAATACTTCATTGAACTTGCCGACAGCCGTGGGTCGACACCGATTCAGAGGCGGACGTAGCGCCCGGCGCTCCGGGATTCCGGCTCCCCCAGCCCGAGTTCGGTTCGGTTACCACACTTCAAATCGGTTGACCAGCGCGCCGGCATCTGCCCTCGCCATCCGCTACCGCGTTCAAATCATGGCCATTCCACCATTCACATGCAACGTTTGGCCGGTCACGTAGCCGGCCTCGTTGGAAGCGAGAAACACGACAGCCGCAGCGACTTCGGCAGGGGTGCCCGCGCGGCTTGCCGGAATTTTTGCGACGATGGTTTCCCGTTGCTTGTCGTTGAGCTTGTCCGTCATCGGCGTGACGATGAATCCAGGCGCCACGCAATTGGCGGTGACGCCGCGCTTGGCATACTCCTGCGCCATAGCCTTGATCATGCCGGCGATGCCAGCTTTAGCGGCAACGTAGTTGGCCTGGCCGGGATTACCGGTCGTGCCCACCACGGAGGTGATCGCGATCACACGCCCGAAACGTCGCCGCATCATCCCGCGCAGCGCGGCACGCGCCAGCCGGAACGTGGCGGACAGATTGATGGCGATGACTTGTTCCCAGTCCTCATCGCGCAGCTGCACCAGCAAATTATCGCGGGTGATCCCGGCATTGGCGACCAGAATATCGAGCTGTCCCATTGTCTCTTCCACGCGCGGCACCAGCGCCTCGGTTTCCGCCGCATCGGCAAGGTTAGCGGGCAGAACATGCACGCGTTCGCCGAGTTCGGCCGCGAGTTGATCGAGGACCTCGCGCCGCGTTCCAGAAATTGCGACCGTGGCGCCTTGGCCGTGAAGGCTGCGCGCAATCGTGGCCCCGATCGTGCCGGTCGCCCCGGTCACCAGCGCCGTCCGCCCGGTGAGTTCGAACATGCTTCGTCCCTGATCCTTTCCGGCCGCAGCAATAGCTCAGCCGCGCGAGGCTTTGAACCTCGCGATGTCCTCAGGCGATCCGATTGCCGCGGCCGACGCGGCCTCGGCGATACGTTTGATCAGGCCGGTCAGCACCTTTCCGGCGCCGATCTCAAAAAACGACGACACGCCAGACTGCGCCATGAACAGGACGGATTCGCGCCAGCGCACCGTAGCGGTGATTTGTTCAACGAGATTATGCACGACTGCTGCCGGATCCTTGACCGGACGCGCCGGCACGTTAGCAACCACCGGCACCAGCGGCGCCTTGACCGAAACCCGGGTTAAGGCTTCGGCCATCACATCGGCGGCAGGCTGCATCAGGGGACAATGGAATGGGGCTGAAACTGGCAGCATCATCGCCCGCTTGACCCCGCGTGCTTTGGCAATATCCACCGCACGTTCCACCGCGGCCTTGGCGCCCGACAACACCACTTGGCCGCCGCCATTGTCATTGGCAGCGGCGCAGACACCCGCACTTGATGCTTCCGTGGCAATCGATTTCGCTTCCGCCAAATCGAGGCCGATGAGCGCCGCCATGGCGCCGGCACCGACCGGAACGGCTTTTTGCATGGCCTGGCCGCGGACGCGCAATAAGCGCGCGGCATCGGCGACCGAAAGCGATCGCGCCGCGGCGAGCGCCGAATACTCGCCAAGCGAATGACCAGCGACGAACGCGACATCGCGCGTGATGTCGAGATCCGCCTCTTGTTCAAGGACATGTAAAGCAGCAATCGAAACTGTCATCAGCGCGGGCTGTGCGTTCTCCGTCAGAGTGAGAGTCTCGGCCGGACCGTTCCAGATCGTATCGCTAAGCCGCTCGCCCAACGCGGCATCGACTTCCTCAAAAACTTGGCGCGCGCAAGTGAAGGTGTCGGCCAGAGCCTTGCCCATGCCGACGGCCTGGCTACCCTGGCCGGGGAAAACGAATGCAACGCTCATCGGCTAAAATTGGCCCCGCTCATAGATCGCCGTCGCTGGAATGGGCGAAAGATACCGTGATGCCATTGATGTCAAGGCGACTTATCCCCGTAAAACAACGACCATCGCACGCCTGCCGGCGGCGTTGCCGTCTCTTGCCTTTCTGGCCCGGCCGCGTATAAGGCCGGCTTCCGCTCGACCCCGGCCGGGGGCTGAACGGACGGCCGTGCATGCGCCTTATGGCCTGCAGGGTAGGACTCTCGGGTCCGGCGTCCGGTGTCCCCGCCTTCAGAGCATTCGAGCCTTTCCCGAAGGGTTCGAGGGGCTTCGCGCCCGGGCGAGCACGAGACTAAGGAAAGGGCAGCCATGCCGCTTTATGAACACGTCTACCTTGCGCGCCAGGACGCCAGCACGCAGCAGGTGGAGGAATTGACCACGCAGCTAAAGGGCGTGATCGAAGGGCTCGGCGGATCGATCAAAAAGACCGAGTATTGGGGCGTAAAATCCCTGTCCTACCGCCTGCGCAAGAACCGCAAGGCGCATTTTACCTTGATGGATATTGATGCGCCCCCGCCAGCGATCAATGAAATCGAACGCCTCGAGCGGCTCAACGAGGATGTTGTTCGCTATCTCACAATCAGAGTGGACGCGCACGAGGATGGCCCGTCGGCGATGATGCGCCGGGCTGAACGCGACCGCGATCGCGATGAGCGCCGCGACCGAGGCGACCGGAGCGATCGAGGCGACCGTGGGGGCGATCGGGGCCGCGACCGGCGCAGCCGCGATGATTCCGAGGATGCCGAAACCGGGACGGAGGAATAGAGAATGGCTTTTTCACCGCAAGGCGCAGGCGGGCGCCGTCCGTTTTTCCGGCGCCGCAAGAGCTGTCCGTTCTCGGGCGCCAACGCGCCCAAGATCGACTACAAAGACGTCAAACTGCTGCAGCGCTTCGTCTCAGAGCGTGGAAAGATTGTGCCGAGCCGCATCACCGCAGTATCGGCAAAAAGACAGCGTGAACTCGCCCAGGCGATCAAACGCGCGCGCTTCCTCGGGCTCTTGCCCTACGTGATCCGCTAAAGCGAGGCCCGGCATGGAAGTCATTCTATTGGAACGCATCGCCAGGCTCGGCCAGATGGGCGAGGTCGTGCGCGTGAAGGACGGATTTGCCCGCAATTTTTTATTGCCGCGCGGCAAAGCGCTCCGCGCCACGGCGGAAAATCGCACGCGCTTTGAAACGATGAAAAGCGAACTCGAGGCGCGTTCGCTCACGCTTAAGAGCGAAGCGGCCAAAGTGTCCGATAAGCTTGACGGAAAGAGTTTCACCGTGCTGCGGCAAGCATCCGAATCCGGCCAATTGTTTGGTTCTGTTTCGCCCCGCGATCTGGTCGGCCTGCTTGCAGATGACGGTTTTCACCTAAACCGCGGTCAGATTGCATTGAACGCGCCGATCAAGACTATCGGCCAGCACAAGGTGCCGATTGCGCTTCATCCTGAGGTGGAAGTTTCGATCACCATCGTTGTCGCTCGCAACCAAGATGAGGCGGCGCGCATTGCACGTGGCGAAGATGTGATGCAGTTACGCGAGCCGACCGAACAAGAAGCCGTGGCTATTGCCGCCGAAGCGTTCTTCGAACCGGGAGCTGGCGAGAGCGCGCGCACGACGGAAGGTGCGGAACAAGCCGAAACCCCACCTCCGCCCGACAACGCCTAAGCGGATCGCGCTCCGAAGATCCCCACTCAGTTCGGATCGCTCAGTCCGGGATATTGTCCCGCGGCACAGACGCGTTCTCGTCCGGCGAAGATTCGGTCGACGCGCCCGCGCTTTTAGTGGGGGCAAACTCCGGCTTCGCAGGCTCGGTCGAACTCGGCGCGTGGTTCGGTCCAGGGGTCGCCGCAACGGGAGCGGTTGCCTCTTCGGCGGGGACGGCTTCTTCACGACCCGGCTGACGGTCCGCACCGGACTTCTCCGGTTCAGGCCTTGCCGCTGTCGAGGTCGGACGAGGCTTGCCCTCGTGGCCCTTCGATTCCTGAGTTTTGGGTTCTTGGTTCTTCGGTTCCTCAGTCTTGGCCCGCTCGGGTTTTGTCGGCGCGGGAGCATTACCGCCAGCACTGATGACATAAGCGGCAAGCGCCGCCGCCTGCTCGCGGCTGGTCGCATAATGCTCGCGCAAGAACAGCGAAAGCGTCAGGCTGTTCCGTCCAGTGGCAAGCCCCCGCGTCGTCTTGTGGCAAACCGCGCAATAATTCGCGAACAGCTCGGACGGCGGTTTGCCCCGATCGATATTGGTCTGTGCTCTCGCCCCCGGCACCATGACAAGTGCAGGGACAAGTGCCAAGACAAGCGCCATTGCCAGGCCAATTCCAACTACCGACGCGCGACGCCGAACCACGCTAAGCTCCCCCAACCACCCGGACTTCGTAACCATACTTACCCCAAATCTAGATCAATGCGCGAGCATTGCGGCCTTGCCTGCTACGGCATTGCTGGTCAAGGAGGATTTTGTTTTAATCACGGCAGTAACATGACTCCACCCGCGAAAGCGCAGGATGCGGTCGCCCGGGGCGGTAAGGCTTTGACCGAGCGCGCGTCCTAGCTTTGCGGAACGGGCATTGTGTGAGTGGAGGCGGCCGTGAATCGGTTGCTGCTCATATTTTTACGTCGGTTTGTCCGCCGCGGCTCTCTGACTGTGACGACCGCGCACGGCCGTACAGGCACGTTCGGCGACGGGACCGGCTTGCCTGTCGCTGTCCGCTTTACCAGCGCCACGGCACAACGGGGGGTGCTGTTCGATCCCGAGTTGCGGCTCGGCGAAGCCTATATGGACGGCAGCCTCGTCATTGAACGCGGCTCGATCGCCGATCTGCTGGCGCTGTTGTTCGCTCAGGACGGGATCGGGGCGCGCAATTGGGCGGTACCCCGCTTCATCCGCTATCTGTTTCGCCGTTTGCAGCAGTTGAACCTGCGTTCGCGCGCGCGCTGCAATGTCGCTCATCATTACGATCTCGACGGTAGACTCTATTCGCTATTCCTCGACGCCGACCAGCAATATAGCTGCGCTTATTTCGAGAACCCCGATCAGTCGCTCGATGACGCGCAACTCGCGAAAAAGCGGCACTTGGCAGCGAAGTTGCAGGTTGCTCCCGGCGTCAGGGTCTTGGACATTGGCTGCGGTTGGGGCGGACTAGCGCTTTATCTGGCCGAGATCGCCGGGGCGCGGGTTACCGGCATCACCCTTTCACAAGAGCAATACCAGCGCGCCACCAGCCGCGCCCGCGAACACGGCCAGGACGTCACATTTGAGCTTCTGGACTATCGCGATGTAACCGGCCGGTTTGATCGGATTGTGTCGGTCGGCATGTTCGAACATGTCGGGGTCGGGTTCTACGACGCCTTTTTCACCAAATGCGCGAAGCTTCTCGCGGAGAATGGGATCGCGCTCTTGCATACGATCGGCCGCAGCAGCCCACCTGGCATCACCAATCCATGGATTGCAAAATACATATTCCCGGGCGGCTACATTCCGGCTTTGTCGGAAGTACTTCCCGTGATCGAGCGCGCCGGTCTGATTATCACCGATGTCGAAGTTCTACCGCTGCACTACGCCGAGACGCTCAAGGCTTGGCGAGAGCGGTTTCTGGCTCATCGCGACGAGGTGCTGCGCCTGTACGATCAGCGTTTCGTGCGAATGTGGGAATTCTATCTGGCCTGTTCGGAAATGGCATTTCGCCAAGGAGAAATGGTTGTTTTCCAGATCCAGATGGCGAAGCAAAAGGGCGTTATCCCGGCCACCCGCGACTATATCGCCGGGGAAGAGGCGCGGCTGCGCGCGCGCGAGACTGGTTACAGGCTACCGCTGCGACTCGCCGGCGAGTAGCCGCGGCCAACGCGGTTACGTCAAGTGGCGCGTTGCGGTTTTCGCGGTCGATGGCGTGCCCAGTGGGTAACGGGGAAAGCCGTAATCAACGCTTCCATTGTCCGCCCGCTCGATTATCGAAAGGAGCGGCGGTTGCGCAGCTTGACCGCTGACGTTGAGTGAGCCGCGATGTTGAGTAGCCACTTTAGACCGATCCATCGCTGGGTTGCGGCCGCACGCCGCAAAACGGCCACAGCACGCGATTCCTCTGAACGGGACCATGCCAGTCTTCGATTCGACCGCACGCAAGCAAATTGCCCCGGAACCGACGTTCCGCGCGGCGCCGCATAATATCGAGGCCGAACAGGCCTTGCTCGGCGCTATCCTCGTCAATAACGAGGCATTCTACCGCGTCTCCGACTTTCTCGAACCGAAGCACTTTTTCGAGCCGATCCACCAGCGTATTTTCGAGCTTGCTGGCGGACTTATTCGGGCAAATAAAACCGCCACTCCGGTGACGCTCAAGACGTTCTTGCCTGGCGACATCGACATTGCAGGGCTTTCACTCAATCAATATCTCGCCCGCCTTGCCGCCGAAGCGACAACAATCATCAATGCCGAAGACTACGGCCGCACGATTTACGACCTCTCCGTCCGCCGGGACCTGATCGCGATCGGCGAGGATATGGTGAACCTCGCTTATGACGCACCGGTTGAGTCGACTCCGTTGCAGCACATCGAAGACGCCGAGCGGAGGCTCTACGAGATCGCCGAGACGGGCCGTTACGACGCGGGCTTTCAACGCTTCGCCCAAGCGCTGACGACCGCGGTTGACATGGCGGCGCGCGCTTACCAGCGCGACGGCCGGCTTTCCGGATTGGCGATGGGTCTGACCGATCTCGACAGCAAGATGGGCGGCATGCAGCCCTCCGATCTGATCATTCTTGCCGGCCGTCCGGGCATGGGGAAAACCGCGCTCGCCACTAACGTCGCTTATAACGTCGCCAAGGCTTGGGCCGGCGAGGTCCGAGCCGACGGTCACCTGGCCACCGTCGATGGCGGCATTGTCGGCTTCTTCTCGCTTGAAATGTCCGCCGAACAGCTGGCGACGCGCATCATTTCCGAACAGACCGGAATTCCCTCAAACAAAATTCGGCGCGGCGACATCGAGGAAGCCGATTTCGAAAGGATCAGGGACGTTTCGATCGATCTGCAGAATCTGCCATTTTACGTCGATGAAACTGGCGGACTTTCCATTGGGCAATTGGCGGCGCGTGCGCGACGATTGAAGCGGCAACGCGGGCTCGACCTCTTGGTCGTCGACTACCTGCAGCTTCTGCAGGGATCAAGCCGCCGCGCCGCCGAAGGCCGCGTTCAGGAAATCACTGAAATTACAACTCGGTTGAAGGCGCTGGCCAAAGAGCTCAACATCCCAATTCTCGCCCTCTCGCAATTGTCGCGGCAGGTGGAAGGCCGCGAGGACAAGCGTCCGCAACTGTCGGATTTGCGCGAATCAGGATCGATTGAACAGGATGCGGACGTCGTCCTTTTTGTATTTCGGGAGGAATATTATCATCAGATCCGTAAGCCGACCGAGGCAAACCGCGAGAAGTTTGCGGAATGGCTGGCGGAAGGCGAACGCGTGGATGGCAAGGCGGAAATTATTATTGGTAAGCAACGTCATGGTCCCACAGGGACAGTCGAATTACAGTTCGACGCCGCGGTGACCCGCTTCGCCAATCTCGATAGCTCGCACCGACGCGACTTCTAATCCACCGCGGGCATGCTTTACGGCCGCAGCAGCGGCGGTCATAAGCGGTAATCATGGCACGCGAAAAACGCCTAAAGCCCGCAGGACCGGCGCCGGGCGCGGCGGAAACCGGCGGGATATTGACGATCGATGTCGCTGCCATTGCAGCCAATTGGCAGGCGCTGGCCCGCCAACTCATCGCCGTGGAATGCGCCGCGGTTGTGAAGGCCAACGGCTATGGCCTCGGTCTGAAGCCGGTGGTCACAGCGCTGGCGCGAGCCGGCTGTAAAACTTTCTTTGTGGCGGACCTCGCGGAGGCACGAACCGTCCGTGCCGCGGCGCGGCACGCCACTATCTATATTCTCCATGGCTTCACACTCGACGCCGCGGACGCCTTGATCGAGCTTGGCGCGCGGCCAGTGATCAATTCGATGACGGAACTTGCCGAATGGGACACATTCGTTGCCGCCCGCGGCTGGCAGGGCGGCGCCGCGCTCCATGTCGATACCGGCATGCACCGCCTCGGCGTTTCCCCAGAGGAGGCCGCGGCGCTGGCACCGCGTGTTCACACTTCAAATCACGGCATTGCGCTGTTGCTAAGCCATCTTGCTTGCGCCGAGCTTCCCGACCACCCGCTCAATGCCATCCAGCTGAAAATATTTCGTGAGCTTCGCACGCTCTATGCCGGCATTCCGGCTTCGCTTGCCAATTCATCCGGAATTTTTCTCGGCGACACGGCGCATTTCGATCTGGCGCGGCCGGGGGCAGCGATTTACGGCATCAATCCGACCCCTGGTCGGCCAAACCCAATGAAAGGCGTCGTTGAACTGGCCGGGCGCATTTTGCAGATACGCAGCGTCGCGCGCGACCAGACTGTCGGTTATGGCGCGGCGTGGACGGCGCGGCGCAATTCGCGCATTGCGGTGGTCGCGCTGGGCTACGCGGACGGACTATTACGCGCCGGCAGCGGCAGTGACGAGCGGCCAGGCGGATCGGCAATCGTGGCTGGCAAAAGATGTCCTATAGTTGGCCGCATTTCGATGGATCTGCTCGCGCTCGACATCACCGATTTGCCTGACGGCGCCGTGCGCCGTGGCGATTTGGCGACCCTGATCGGCGGCGAACTGAGCATTGACGACGTCGCGGCGGCCGCGGGCACGATCGGCTATGAGATCCTCACCAGGCTCGGTCCGCGCTGCCATCTGATTTATCGGAGCGCGTGATGGCACCGCGCGCGCCAAACTTCATCTGCCAGAATTGCGGCGCAGCGTTTGCGCGCTGGGCGGGTAAATGTGAAGCCTGCGGCGAATGGAACACGCTGGTTGAGGAAACCGCCAGTCGTGTGCGCGTGCCCTCGCGTAAGGGCCGGCCATTTGCCGTCGAGCCCTTAAAGGGAGCGACTGCCGAGGCGCCACGGCTTGCTTCCGGTATCGCCGAATTCGATCGCGTCACCGGCGGCGGGCTCGTGCGCGGTTCGGTGCTTTTGCTTGGCGGCGATCCTGGGATCGGCAAATCAACGCTGCTGCTCGAAGTCGCGGCGGCATTCGCGCGGGGGCGGCACCGCGCTGTCTACATTTCGGGCGAAGAGGCGGTGGCGCAAGTGCGGCTGCGCGCGGAAGGGCTCGGCCTTGCCGAGGCGACGGTCGAAGTCGCGGCAGAAACGTCGGTTGAGGATATCGTCACGACGGTGTCGCAGGGCGTGATCCCACGCATGCTGGTTATCGACTCCATTCAGACTATGTGGACTCAAACCGTCGATGCGGCGCCGGGAACCGTGACGCAAGTCCGGGGCTCCGCCGCCGAACTGATTCGCTTTGCCAAGCGCAGCGGCGCGGCGGTCATTTTGGTCGGCCACGTCACCAAGGACGGTCAGATCGCCGGCCCCCTCGTTGTTGAACATATGGTCGATGCCGTTGTGTCGTTCGAAGGCGAAGGCTCGCAGCAGTTTCGCATCCTGCGCGCGATCAAAAATCGATTCGGCCCGACCGACGAGATCGGCGTCTTCGAAATGACCGGCGGCGGATTGCGGGAGGTGGCAAACCCGTCCGCACTGTTTTTGTCCGAGCGCGATCTCGGCAGCGCCGGCACCGCCGTATTCGCAGGCGTCGAGGGCACGCGTCCGCTGCTGGTTGAAATTCAGGCGCTGGTGGCGCCCACCACACTGGGCACCCCGCGCCGGGCCGTCGTGGGTTGGGACCCGAATCGACTGTCGATGGTCTTGGCAGTGCTGGAGGCGCATTGCGGGGTGCGCCTGTCGGGACATGATGTTTACCTCAATGTCGCCGGCGGATTACGGATCCAAGAACCTGCGGCCGACATTGCCGCCGCTGCGGCGTTAGTCTCCTCGCTGACGCATACTCCCCTGCCCGCGAATGCCGTCTATTTCGGCGAAATTTCGCTCTCGGGTGCGGTTCGGCCGGTTCCCCAAAGCGCGGCCCGGATGCGCGAGGCACAGAAGCTCGGTTTCGCCAAGGCAATCGCTCCGGAAGCTGCGCGCAATGACGCCCCGGAGGGATTTACCCTCGTGGCAATAGGCACCCTCGATCATCTCGTGGCCGATATCGCGCGCGAGGGCACCCCTGCCCGGCGACGGGTGAGTCGCCAGGATGGCTGATTTTGCCACCACCTTGGCTCGGCTCAGTGAGGTTAATGAGCGCTTCGTGAGGCGCGTTCAGACCCCGTTATCCGGCTGCGGAACAATCGCGAGAAGATGGGTGACGGCATGGCGCAGCCCCGCTATACACGCGGCGGAGCGCTCAAAGCCCAGCCGAATCGTATCCCATGCCGATCACGCTGCTCGATATCGTCCTGATCCTGGTGATGCTAATTTCGGGCCTGCTCGCCATGGTACGCGGCTTCATGCGCGAGGTCCTCTCGATTACCGCATGGATCCTGGCGGCCGTCGCCACGCTTTATTCGTATGGCAAGCTGGTGCCGTTCGCCAAGCAGTACTTCAACAGCGATATTGTCGCCGCGATTGTGGTGGTCGGCGGGGTTTTTCTGCTCACGCTGCTGGTTGTTTCGGTCTTCACAATCAGAATTTCCGACATGGTGCTGGATAGCCGCGTCGGAGCGCTTGATCGCACGCTCGGATTTTTATTCGGGCTCGCGCGGGGCCTGATCATCGTCGTCATTGCCTTTCAGTTCTTTATTTGGCTCGTTCCCGATCGCAGCCAGCCACAATGGGTCAAAGGCGCCAAATCCAAGGTGGTTTTGGCGGGGACCGGGCAATGGCTGATGTCGATGTTGCCGGATGACCCGGAAAGCACCATTTTAAACAAGTTGAAGCGGGCCCGTCCCGAGGACACCGATGCTCCGGCTGCTGCCCCCGACCAACGCCGTAGCGAGCTCGACAGGTTGGAGATACCAAGGTCATGACCGAACCTGCCGCCCTCGACCTCGACGCGGATCGGCTTCGCGAGGAGTGCGGCGTCTTCGGCATTTTCGGACATCCTGACGCGGCGGCGATTACCGCGTTGGGTCTTCATGCCTTGCAGCACCGCGGCCAAGAGGCTGCCGGAATCGTCACCTTCGACGGCAAGCGCTTTCATTCGGAACGGCGGCTCGGCCTGGTCGGCGATGCTTTCTCCAGGCGGGAAGTCATCGATCGCCTGCCTGGCAATGCGGCGATCGGCCATGTGCGCTATTCCACGACCGGCGAGACGATTTTGCGCAATGTCCAGCCGCTGTTCGCCGAACTCAATGCCGGCGGCTTTGCGATCGGCCATAATGGCAATCTTACGAACGGCCTGAGCCTGCGACGTCAGCTCGTGCGCGACGGCGCCATGATGCAATCCACCACCGATACGGAAGTGATCCTGCATCTGGTGGCCCGGTCTCACCGCAATCGTTTTGTCGACCGGCTGATCGAGGGCTTGCGCATGCTCGAAGGCTCTTACGCCTTCGCCGGGCTCACCAACAAGAAGCTCATCGGCGCCCGCGACCCGCTCGGGATTCGTCCGCTCGTGCTTGGCAAACTCGATGGCTGCCCAATTCTCGCCTCCGAGACCTGCGCCCTCGACATTATCGGCGCGCAATATGTGCGCGACGTCGAAAACGGCGAGGTCCTTATCTTCGACGAAGAAGGCGCGCACTCGCACAAGCCATTTCTGCCGCTGCCGCCGCGCCCCTGCATTTTCGAATACATCTATTTCGCCAGACCCGATTCGATTCTCGGTGGGCGCAGCATTTACACGGTCCGCAAAGCATGCGGCGCCGAACTGGCGCGCGAAGCGCCCGCCTCCGCAGACGTCGTCGTGCCGGTGCCCGATTCCGGAGTGCCGGCGGCGGTCGGCTATGCTCAGGAATCTGGTCTGCCTTATGAACTCGGCATCATTCGCAATCATTATGTCGGCCGCACCTTCATTGAACCGACCCAGCATATTCGCCAGCTCGGCGTTCGCCTTAAGCACAGCGCCAATCGCGCTGTTGTGGCCGGCAAACGCATAGTTTTGATCGACGATTCGATCGTGCGCGGCACGACTTCGGTCAAGATCGTGCAGATGATGCGCGATGCCGGCGCCGTTGAGGTGCATTTGCGCATTGCCTCGCCGCCAATCACTCATCCCGATTACTACGGCATCGATACGCCAGAGCGGGACAAACTACTTGCCGCAACGCACGATCTCGAGGGTATGCGCAAATTCATCGGCGCCGACTCGCTCGCCTTTCTTTCGGTCGACGGCATCTATCGCGCAATGGGTGAAAAGGGCCGCGATCCGGTTCGCCCGCAATTCACGGATCACTGCTTCACCGGCGATTATCCGACGCCGCTGACAGATCGCACGGCGCAAGACCCTGCACCTCGCCAGCTCTCGCTGCTCGCCGAAGCAAGCTGAGAAATGACGCAGCCTCTTGCCGGGAGCATTGCGCTCGTCACCGGCGCGTCGCGCGGCATCGGCCGCGCTGTCGCGCTGACGCTCGCGCGGGCCGGCGCCCATATCGTTGCGGTGGCGCGCACCACCGGTGCGCTGGAAGAAGTCGATGACGCAGCGCGGGCAGCCGGCAGTTCGGCAACTCTGGTGCCGCTCGACATGCGCGATTACGCCGGCATCTATCGGCTGGCTGCCGCCCTCAATGAACGGTTTCAGCGGCTCGACGCCCTGGTCGGCAATGCCGGTGTCGCGGGGCAACGCTCACCGCTCGACCACATCGATCCGCAGAACTGGGAGGAAGTGATGGCGGTCAACGCCACCGCCAATTGGCATTTGATCCGCGCCATGGACGCGTTGTTAAAGCGCTCCGCCGCTGGACGCGCGGTATTCATCACCTCAGGCGCCGCAACGCATGCGCGCGCCTATAGCGGCGTCTATTCGGTCTCCAAAGCGGCGCTTAACGTTTTGGCGCGAACGTATGCCTCCGAGACCGACGCGACGGCATTGCGTGTGAACCTGTTCAATCCGGGACCAACGCGTACGCGCATGCGCGCGCAGGTCATGCCGGGAGAAGATCCGATGACGCTGCCCACGCCTGAGGATGTGGCAGAAAAGATTCTTCCGCTTTGCCTGCCGAGCTGCTGCGAAACCGGCAAGCTTTACGACTTTCCTGCCGGCAAATTTTTGGAATTCAAGCCGCCTGCTTAATGCGCGTGGCAGGAAAGCGGCCACGATTAGCGATGTTTGCGCGTCGCGTAGGGATTAGCCTTGGTCCGCAAGGTAAGCCTGATCGGCGTGCCGGGCAAATCGAACTGGTCGCGTAGCCCATTGACCAGGTAACGGCGATAAGCCTCCGGCAGCGCGCTGGCGCGCGCGCCGAACAAGACGAAGGTCGGCGGCCGCGATTTGGGCTGCGTCATATAGTCAAGCCGAAGGCGCCGGCCGCGCAGCGCAGGCGGCGGATGCGATGCGGTCGCCTCGGCCAAGAAGCGGTTCAAGGCTGCTGTCGGCACCCGCCGATTCCAGATTGTATGCGCATCGATGACCGCCTGCATCAACCGGTCCAAGCCCTGACCGGTTTTGGCCGACACGACCGCGATGCCGACTCCCTTGAGCTGCGGCAACAGGCGGTCGACCGTGTTACGCAATCGCGAAAGTGCGCCTGGCTCCGATTCGATCAAATCCCATTTGTTGATGGCGATGACGACGGCCCGCCCTTCCCGCTCGACCAGATCGGCGATCCGGATGTCCTGCTCTTCGAGCGGCGTTTGCGAATCGATAAGGGCGATGACCACTTCGGCAAAACGGATTGCGTTGAGGGCATCGGCCACCGAGAGCTTCTCCAGCTTCTCTTCGATCCGCGAACGGCGGCGCATGCCCGCAGTATCGTGAATGCGAAAATCCTTACCCTGCCACGCCAGATCGACGGCAATTGCGTCGCGGGTGATGCCGGCTTCCGGTCCGGCCAATAGCCGTTCCTCGCCGAGCAGGCGATTGACCAGCGTCGACTTGCCGGTATTCGGCCGGCCGACAATGGCGAGCCGGATCGACCGCTTATCGGCTGCGGCGGCGCGATCTTCTTGTTCATCACGCTCGGCTGTTGCTTCCGGTAAGGCCGCACGCAGCGCCTCATAGAGCCCAGCCAAACCTTCGCCGTGCTCGGCGCTGATCGCCACCGGATCGCCGAAGCCGAGCGCGTACGCGTCGAGCGCGCCGGCCTGGCCGGCGCGGCCCTCGCTTTTGTTGGCGATGAGAATCGCGGGCTTACCCGATTTGCGAACCAGGTCGGCGAAAGCGCGATCGGCGACCGTCCCGCCGGCCCGCGCATCGATCAAAAACAAAACCGCATCCGCCTGCGCTATCGCGGCTACCGTGTGGACCTGCATTCGCCCCGTTAAGCTGTCGCGTTCGGCGTGCTCCAGTCCGGCCGTGTCAATCGCCTTGAAAGCGAGATCGCCTAGTCGTGCCTCACCCTCGCGCCGGTCCCGCGTAACTCCCGGGCGATCGTCGACCAAAGCGACGCGCCGGCCGACGAGCCGGTTGAACAGCGTCGATTTGCCAACGTTAGGCCGACCAACGATCGCGACGGTGAACGACATGGAAAACCGAGGGGGCAAACTCTGATGGCAAGCGGTGACGGCGAACGCTGATGACGCCGAACGGCTTCGAGGCAACGACCTCTATATCAATTAATAAAGCTCATGCGCCGCTAGTGCGGTGGATTTAAAGTTCCTACAGCTCGGTCGGAAACTCTCATAGGAACTTCAAATCCAAAACCCGCACTAGAATTATATATTTGCTAGGCTCCTTTGATTCCGAAGTTCGCATGAGAGCGTGCCGACAGAGCGTGCGAACTTCGGAATCGGGACACTAGCTGACGCATTTGGCAACAGCGCGCGCAGAAATTTTATCGCGAAGAACCGCCGGCCGCCGGCGGGTCTGGCCAGACCGACTGCGATGACGGGGCCGGCTGTGCCGTCGTTGTTTGGGGCGGCGCCGGCCACACAGATTGGGACGATTGTGCCGGTTGTTGCGAACTAGTCGATGATGGCGCCGGCCAAGCGGCTTGCGCTTCGCCCGGCTGTTGTCCGGTGGCTGCTGGCCTCTGTGTGGGACCTACCGTAATCCGCGTCGGCGCGGGGCCGGACGCCGATCCAGCTGGGGCACCTGGGGCGGCAGCCGGGGCACCCGGCGGCTTTTGCGCAGCGACTTTCGCTTTGGGCTTCGGTTTCGGCTTTGGTTTTTCTACTTCAGCTGCCGGAGCCGGAGGGGGCGTTGCTGCGGCGGCCGTATCGGGCTGTTCCGGAGGTGGCTCGTAGCCCTTGACCAACTCTGCAGGCACGCCAGTGGCCGTGCCCGGCACGCCCTCGGGAAAAACTGGCGCACGCTCGCCTTTCAGCTTCTTTTTGCTGTCGAACACATCCGAATTGAAAATCTCGGTGGGATCGAACTGACCGCCCTTCGTGCAGCCGGCAATCAGCAGCGCGAGCGCCAGCACCGAAGCAGCGCGATAGAACAAACTATGCGAGCGTCGCACCATTACTTCAGCCTTTCGCGCTCGCCGCGATCAGTTCGCTCAACATTTCCGCGCGGCTACGCGGACCAGCCGGCGTCAGCGGATCGCTCATCATCATGTCGGTCCATCGCCGCGCCGTCGATATATCTCCGGCCTTCCACGCGGAAAGCGCCAGAATCTCGCGCGCACTGTGCCGAAAGGGACGGTCGGCTGCGGTTAATGGCTCCAGCCGCTTAACGATCTCAGCATAGGGTGCAGTATCCACGAGAAGAAAACTGGCGCGCACTGCCGCCAGATCTTGAATGACTTGGCCTGCGCGACCGTCCGCCGCGATTGTATCATAGGCTGCGACCGCAGCTTTGCTGTCGGTCGGCGCGACCTCGGCGGCCTCGCGCAGCCGCGCCAAGACGCGGTAGCCCGCCCTGCCATCGGTCGAGAGCTTAGCAAAAGCGGCGACAGCTTCCTGGTGCTTGCCCGCTTCGGCCAGCGTCACCGCTTGCTCAAAAGCCGCCCCGGCCTGCGCTGCCTGCTTGGCTTGCCACCACTCGTAACCGCGCCAAGCGCCAACGCCGATGACGACCAAGATGCAAGCCGCGACAAAATAACTGCCGTAACGCTCCCACAGCTTTTTGAGCTGTTCGCGCCGTACCTCTTCATCGACTTCGTGGAAAATATCGGTCACGCCATCGTCCCAGCTTCTAGTGTCCCGATTCCGAAGTTCGTTAGCATTAACGGCGCGCCCGCACGAACTTCGGAATCGATAAGGACACTAGCAACTCTATCCTTGTAGTGCCGCTTCTGAACCCAAAGTTCGCATCCGAACGCTCCGCAAACTTGTGCGAACTTCGGGTTCGCGGCACTAGTGTCCCGATTCCGAAGTTCGCAGGTATTTGTGGCGCGCTCGTACGAACTTCGGGTTCGCGGCACTAGTGTAATGTTGTGGCGCGAGCAAGGCAAAATGTGGCGGGAAGCCGCGGCATTCGACGTGCTGCGGCCCAAAACCGCGCGTTACCCGCGCGACGGACCCTTGCCTCGCTCCGGCAGCTTGGTAACCGCCGCCTGGCGCATGGGGTAGACGTGCTCCGCGGCTGGGAAGGTTCGTGCCCTCACCTCCTGCGCGTAGCTTTTGACCGCCTGCTCGATCGAGGGCCCGAGCTCGCCGAAACGTTTGACGAATTTCGGCACCCGCGGCGACAATCCGAGCATATCTTCGAGCACCAGGATCTGGCCGTCACAGGCTGCGCTGGCGCCGATGCCGATGGTTGGGATTGCGATTTGCCCGGTAATGCGCCGCGCGAGCGATTCGGCGACAGCTTCGAGCACCACGGCAAAGGCGCCAGCCTCCGCCACCGCGCGTGCGTCCGCCTCGATCGGCGCCCAGTCCGCCTCGTCACGGCCCTGCGCCCGGAATGAACCCAACGCATTAATGGCCTGCGGCGTCAGCCCGACATGACCCATTACCGGCACACCGCGCTCGACCAGAAAAGCGATCGTCTTTGCCATGCGCTGACCGCCTTCGAGCTTGATCGCGCCGCAACCGGTTTCCTTAAGCACCCGCGCCGCCGAGGCGAAAGCCTGTTCCCGCGACGCCTCGTAACTGCCGAATGGAAGATCGACCACGACCAGCGCGCGCTGCGAGCCGCGCATCACCGCGAGCCCTTGCAAGATCATCATCTCGAGCGTCACCGGAATGGTGGTCTCAAGCCCGTGCATCACCATGCCAAGCGAATCGCCGACCAGGATGACATCGCAATAGGCGTCGACGATGCGGGCGGTGTGCGCGTGGTACGACGTCAATGAAACGATCGCGTCGCCACCTTTGCGAGCGCGGATGTCAGGCGCGGTTAGCCGACGAATCGCGTTTTGCACCGACATCGTCAATGTCCAAGCGCTGGTGTTCCGAACGCCGGAACGCCAATCACGATCGGATGGAACACGAAGCCGAGGGCCAGATAGATTATGGTGCCGACGACGATGGCGATGATGTCGTTCGTGATGCCACCGACTGGTATTGGCGGCGCGCCGGAATCTTTGCGGCGTTTAAGCGTGATGCGATCGTACACCGCCCAGGCCAACACCGATCCGAACAGAATGATGCCGCCGAGATCGCCGTTGGCGCAGAGGTGAGCGACGGCCCAGGTTTTCACCGCGACAAGCAGCGGATGCTTCAGCGTGCGTTTGATATTGCCAGGAATATAGGCCGCCGCGATCATGATGCTGGCAGGCCACATCAGAGCCACCACGATGTGCCGTGTCCAAGCCGGCGGATACCAGACCATGATCATGCCGGCCGCGCGATAGGTGGCGAAGCCATAGGCAATCAGAACGATACCGAGGATAGACACAAGCGAGAACAGCGCGCGGTACGGCCACTCGCCGATCTGGGCCACGACTGCGGCGCGTCGATCGCGCATGGTCACAAATACATGCGTGCCGAGAAAAACGACAAGGCCGATAATTTCGAGAGAAAGACCCATCAAGCACCGCTAAACGTTGAATTCTCCCAACCGCTGCGCCGGTTGCCTGGCGCTCGCGCCGGGGCGGGGATCATGGCCGCCCGCTCTCGATTGTCAATGCGAGGACCTGGGCTAAGGATTGGGGCTTATGAGCCGTATGTTTTGCCGCGCGTGAGATAGCCCGCAGTGTCGACGATGGCCTCGCGTTCGGCAAAGGACGCCATCTCGCCCCGCATCGCTGCCGCGCTGCCGTCGCGGGCGATCGCGGTCAAAACCCGCTGCATGGCCTTGATTGCGGCCCGCTGCGTATCACTCGGGACGATCACAAGCTGGTAGCCGAGTGCCTCCAGCCGCGACACTGGCAATAGCGGCGTCTTGCCGCCCTCAAACATATTGATCAACTTCCATCCCGGCAGCCGCTTGGCAATGTCCGCAATCTCGGTTTCTGAGGTCGGCGCCTCGACAAAACTCACATCGGCACCGGCGTCGAGATAGGCGGCAGCACGGTCGAGCGCCGCGGCAAATCCTTACACTGCGATCGCATCGGTCAGCGCAATCACGACAAAATCGACATCGTGCATAGCGTCGCGTACGGCCTTGAGTTTCTGCACCATCTCGACCGTAGGCACGAGGCTCTTGTCGTCGTAATGACCGCACCTCTTCGGAAATGTCTGGTCCTCGATATGGAAAGCCGCAACCCCGGCGCGCTCGAAAGCTCGCGCCGCGGCCTGCGCGTTGAGCGCATTGCCGTATCCGGTATCCGCATCCGCAATGACCGGCACCCCGACGACATCGACCATCGAAGCCAGCCGATCGGCGATGGCGGTCATGGGCAGAAGGCCCAAATCGGGCACGCCGGCCGAGCGCGCGATTGCGCCGCCGCTGGCATAGATCGCCGGAAATCCCGCTTGCTCGACCAGCCGAGCCGAGAGCCCGTCATAGGCGCCCGGCGCCACTGTTATCCGGCCCGATTTCAACAGCGCTCGCAATCTCTCTGTGACGCGCACGACATCCTCTCGCTTCGACTTGGACAATCGGCATGATACGTGTTGCACGAATTGCGGGGAACGCGAAGGAGCATCAATGAAGCGCGCTATCGCCGCCGCAATGATCCTTGTTCTCGGCTCGGCCTTTGCCGCCGCTCAGGACTGGCCGGCAAAGCCGGTGAAGATCGTCGTGCCGTTCGCCGCCGGCGCTACGCCAGACATCGTCGCGCGACTGATCGCGGACGATCTGCAAAGCCAACTCAAACAGACGTTCATTGTCGAAAACCGGCCGGGCGCGAGCGGCAATACCGGAACGGATGCGGTGGTCAAGGCCGAGCCGGACGGCGCAACCATCGGCGTGAGCATCGGTGGGCCGCTGGCGATCAACACGCTTTTATTCGGCCACCTGCCCTACGATCCACGCAAGGACCTCACCCTCATCACGCTGTTGGTCACGCAGCCGAGCGTGCTCGCGGTCAATAGCGCGCTCGGAGTGAATAGCACGCGCGAATTGATCGACGTGATCCGGCGCGATCCGGGCAAATACGCCTTCGGGTCGATCGGCGCCGGCTCGCTGTCACATCTCGCCATGGAAGCGATCGCGCTTAAAAGCGGCGCCAAGCTTGTGCACGTGCCTTATCCATCGTCGCCGCAAGCGGTGACCGCGCTCCTGCGTAACGATGTGCAGATGGTCTGCCTGCCGGCGATTTCGATCATGCCGCAGCTTGGCTAGGGCGTGCTGCGCGTACTTGCAGTATCGACCGCGCAACGCTCACCGCTATTGCCCGATATACCGACGTTGCAGGAAGCCGGCATCGAGGTCGAGGCCGACGCCTGGAGCGGGCTTATTGCACCGGCGGGTATTCCGCAGTCGATGGTGGCGCGAATCGGCCGTCTGGTCGGCGAGACCATGCGTTTGCCGGTCATCCGCGATAAACTTGCCGCACAATTAATGACGCCCCTTCCCGGCACGCCTGCCGAATTTCGTGCGCGCATCGACGCCGACATCGCGCGCTGGTCACCGGTGATAGCGGCGACGAAAATCAGAATGGAGTGAGTAGCGAATTGCGAATAGGGGAAACTAGTACTTCCCTACTCGCTACTCGCCTCTTTCACGGCCCAAATTTGAAATTGATGCCGGCTTTGACTTCCTGGATATTGAGCGAGGCGCTGGTGCTTGGGATGACTGCGGCAGGGAAATTGACCGTCTCCGATCCGAAGCCAAGATAATCGTACTCGATCTTGGCCGACCAGTTCGGCGCAAAGGCATATTCAAGACCGGCGCCGGCGGTCCAGCCGGTCCGCGTCAGGCTCGCGCTTGCTGCCGCGCCGCCAATCGTATTCAGGCTATCGTTATCGTGCGCAAAGGCGACGCCGCCTTTGCCGTAAGCCAGCAGGCGATCGAAAGCGACGCCGACACGGCCGGTCACCGTCGAAGTCCATTGCGTATTGGTGTTGATCGCATCGCCGACTGAGTCGTGGCCGCTGGCCTTGAGCCCGGTCCAGTCGAAGTCGCCTTCGATGCCGAGCACCAGCGCGTTGAATTGCACATTGGCGCCAACTTGTCCGCCGCCGATGAACCCGCTCTTGTTGAACGTGTCGTGCGCTCCGCTGAACGGATCGGTCCACGACGAATCGGCAAAGCCGGC
>DASZCJ010000136.1:0-9772 GCA_035943155.1 Xanthobacteraceae bacterium
AACTCGCCGATTGGAAAGAATCACTAGCCGCCAGGAATGGCGGGCCGGCAACGCTAAAGCATGTTCCCAAAAAGTGGTAACCGGTTTTCGGAAAAGATGGCAAAACACCCGCTCCATTCGCGAGAAAACGCCGAAATACTGGCGGTTCAGGCGCTTTCCTTTATTGCCGAGGATAGCGACCGGCTCGCCGGCTTTATCTCGTCAACGGGCATTGCGCCGCCAGCCATTCGCGAGGCAGCAAAGGATCCCGATTTTCTTGCCGGCGTGCTCGAACATATGCTCGGCGATGAGAATCTCCTGATCGCCTTTGCCGACAGCGCCGGTATCGATCCGGCCGGCGTCGCCCGGGCTCGTCAGGTCCTCGGCAAAGTTTGGGAGCGCGATTTGCCCTAAAGCGAAGTGTCACCGTGAGCACATCTTTTTGCCGCGACTGTCTCGCCGATGCCGCGCCGGATGACCGGCGCTGCACCGCTTGCGGCTCGCCGCGTCTGGCTCGTCATCCGCAGCTCGAGACTCTCTCGGTTGCCCATATCGATTGCGATGCGTTTTACGCCACCGTGGAGAAACGCGACGATCCCAGCCTCGCGGCGGAACCGGTGATCGTGGGCGGCGGCAGGCGGGGCGTCGTTGCAGCCGCCTGCTACGTCGCCCGCACCTACGGTATTAGATCGGCCATGCCGATGTTCGAGGCGTTGCGACGGTGTCCGCACGCCAAAGTCATTCGGCCCAACATGGAAAAATACGTCAAAGTCGGACGCGAGGTCCGGCAAATGATGCTGGCGTTGACACCGTTGGTCGAGCCACTCTCGATCGATGAAGCGTTCCTCGACCTCTCCGGCACGGCACGGCTGCATGGGCTTTCAGCCGCCAAGGCCCTGGCGCGCTTTGCCAGCGAGGTTGAGAAGAAACTGCGGATCACGGTCTCAATCGGGCTGTCCTGCAATAAATTTCTGGCCAAGGTCGCTTCCGATGTCGACAAGCCGCGCGGCTTTGCCGTGCTCGGCGCGCGCGATGCGCCGGCTTTCCTGGCGTCCAAGCCGGTCAGCTTCATCTATGGCGTGGGCGCAGTCAGCGCGGCACGCTATGCGCGCGATGGCTTTAACCGCATTGCCGATCTGCAGCGCGCGAGCGAAATGGAACTGATGCGCCGCTACGGCGAGGAGGGTCGCCGACTGTCACGGCTGGCGCACGGCATTGACGAGCGCAAAGTCGACCCGGCGCGCGAAACCAAGAGCATATCGTCGGAAACCACTTTCGAGCGCGACACCGCCGATTTTCGCACACTGGAACGTATTTTATGGACTCTCACAGAGGAAGTTTCGGCGCGGCTCAAGCACAACGAATTAGCGGGAGCGACCATTACGCTGAAGCTCAAAACGGCCGATTTCAAGATCCGTACGCGCGCGCAATCGCTCGAAACCGCGACGCAACTGGCTGGCCGCATCTTTCGCGCAGCCCGCATGCTGCTTGAACGCGAAATCGACGGCACGCACTTTCGCTTGCTCGGCGTCGGAGCCAGCGCGCTGGTCTCCGCCGATGAAGCCGATACGGCGGATTTGGTCGACGGCCGCGCCGCGCTGGCGGAACATGCGGTCGACGATCTGCGCGCGCGTTTCGGCGATGCCGTTTTGATCCGTGGCCTCGGCTTCGACCCGGCGGAGAAGTAGCCGGCACCCTCTCCCCTTGTGGGAGAGGGAAAGATTGAGCCTACTGGCAGGGCTTGGATTCTTTGATGTCCAGCGACGTCAGCTTGCCGTTGATGACAAAATTGTTGTAGTCGAGCGCCAGCGCACGCGAAATGCCGTTGGCATAGAGCTCAAAACGGATTGCGTAAGCGGGAGTTTGCTCGGAATTATTATCCGACTTGCCACGCTCGAAATAGCTGATCGCAACCGGCCAGCGCGGCATTGACGCAAGTTTTGCTTCGCCAGCCGCGGCATCATCGTGATTGCGTTCGCCGGGCGCAATCTCATGGCCGATCACGGTGAGCGTGTCGAAGACTTTTTCGCCGGTCTCCGATCCGTCATAAACCGGGAAACTGAGAACGCTCTGCCCGGCGCGGGCGGCATTGATGACGCGCACCATATGCTCGGTTGGAAACACGACCCCGGGCGCGAGGCTCAAGCTCTTTGGCTGCGGCTTCTCCAGCGCGACGGCAGTCTTAGTGGCCTCGCGTTCGGCATGTCCGTCAACCGAATCGATGAGGTTTTCGTCGACGAAATTCTGCGACGAAAACTTGAAGTTCTTAGCGTCAGCGCCTTCCCAGGTGGTGGAGCGCAGATCGCTCGTGGAAATCTTACCCTCACCGGTATCGAGCTCGGAAACTTGGCGGAATTCGAGCGAATAACCCTGGCATGTATTGCCATCGAAATCGTAAAGGATGCGGCCACGCACACCCGCCACTTGCGAATTGGCGCGGGTCACGCCAAGCGTTAGATCATAGATCGCGCGGTGTGGAACAAGGTTGACCGGCGCAGTCGCGGTGTCCTCGCCGCGCGCTGCCGAGAGCGAAATGAAGAAAAGTAGACCAAGCGAAAACATAGCCGGGCGTATTGCCAAGACGTCATCCACGACCATGACCAATCTCACACTGCTCGTCACCGAGATGGCCCCTGCCCGCCGTTTCCTCTGTTCTTCACCGGTTCATCCGGCTTTGTTGGACTGCCCATAACAACGCCGCGAACATAGGCAGCTCACGGTTATCCCGCAACAGCAATCGCACCGCTTGCGCGCGCTCGCATGTTCGGACAGAACAGACGCATTCGCGGAGGTTAACCATGGCCGGATCTGTCGAAAAGAAACTACAAGAGCTTGGCATCACCCTGCCGAAGCCGCCCGCCCCGATCGCCAATTACGTTCCGTTCGTGCGAACGGGCAATCTTCTGACCGTCTCGGGCCAGGTCTGTTTTGACGGCGATGGCAAGCTTGTCGCCAAGGGTCAGCTCGGCAGCGCGGTTTCAATCGACGACGGACAGAAAGCCGCCCGCGCTTGCGCCATCAATCTTCTGGCGCAAATCAAGGTCGCAGTCGGCGATCTCGACAAAGTGGTCCGCGTGGTGCGGCTCGGCGGATTCATAAATTCGGCCGTCGGTTTTGGCGACGGACCAAAGGTGATGAATGGCGCCTCTGACCTCATGGTTGCGGCATTCGGCGAGAAGGGCAAACACGCGCGATCGACCGTCGGTGTCGCGGCGTTGCCCGCGGATGCGGCGGTCGAGGTCGAAGGCGTGTTCGAGGTTTCCTGATCCGGCACGACCCAAAAGTGATGCCGCCCAATGTGACGCGCTCACTGGATTGGCTCACTGCGCGGCCGATTGCGCATCGCGCCCTGCACGATCCGGCGCATGGTCCGATCGAAAACACCGCGGGCGCAGTCCGCGCCGCGATCGCCGCCAGTTACGGCATCGAAGTCGATGTGCAGCTCAGCGGCGACAGCGAGGCCATGGTCTATCACGACGACGCCCTCGACCGGCTCACCGAGCGCGAAGGCCGACTCGACCGGCTCAGCACCGCTGAACTCAAGTCCGTGCCATTCCGCAATAGCGACGAACGCATGCTGACGCTTGGGGATCTGTGCGATCTCGTCGCCGGCCGCGTGACCATACTGATCGAATTGAAAAGCCGCTTTGATGGCGATGTGCGCTTAGGTCAACGGGTGGCGGACGTCCTCACCGTCTATGGCGGCCCGGCGGCGCCAATGTCATTCGACCCCTGGCAGGTCAGGGCGCTTCGGCTGAAGGCCCCAAATCTTCCGTGCGGGATCATTGCAGCCAAATACCACCCGCATCCATATTGGGACTTGATGCCGGCTTGGATGCGTCTTGGAATGGGCAATTTGCTGACAGGTATCGTTGCACAGCCCCAGTTTATCGCCTATGCGGCGGCCGATTTACCCGCGCTTGCGCCCTCGTTCGCGCGTCGCTTCATCGGCCTGCCATTGCTGGCGTGGACAATTCGCAGCGAAGCCGAGCGGGCTCGCGCGACGCGCTTTGCCGACCAGATTATTTTCGAGGGCTTTGCGCCGTGAAGCGCGGGCAGGAACGAGAAGCGTCGATCATGACTGAGTTGCGCATTAGCGTCGCGGAGACGATCGGCGCGGTCGCGAATGGCGAATGGGATGCCTGCGCCAACCCGCAAGTGTCCGCGCGCGGCGACAACACCCGATGCGCTCCAGATAGCGCCGGCAACGGAGCGCACGGTCCTACTGGCACGCCAATGCAAAACGAGGAGCACGGTTATAATCCTTTTATCTCGCATGCCTTCTTGTCCGCCTTGGAGCAATCAAATTCAGTCGGCCCGCGCACTGGCTGGCAACCCCAGCACGTGCTGGCCCACAGCGCCGACGGCAGTTTGGTTGCGGCCGCGCCCTGCTATCTGAAGAGCCACTCGCGCGGCGAATATGTGTTCGATCATGGCTGGGCGGAAGCCTATGCCCGCGCCGGCGGCGACTATTATCCCAAGCTGCAAGTCGCGGTGCCATTCACCCCGGCCACGGGACGGCGCCTGTTGGTACGCACGCTCCCACAGTCGGACACCGTAGCGCGGGCGCTGGCGGGCGGCCTGGTCGAGATTTGCAAGATTTGCGGGGCATCCGGCGTGCATGTCACATTCGCGCCCGAAACGGAATTCCGTCTGCTCGGCGAACTCGGTTATCTGCAGCGGACCGATCAGCAGTTTCACTGGGAGAATCGAGGCTTCGGCAGTTTCGACGATTTTCTCGCCGCCCTCACCGCACGCAAGCGCAAAACGATCCGCCGCGAGCGCAACGACGCGCTGGCGAACGGCATTACCGTGCACTGGCTGACCGGTACCGATCTCACCGAAGAGGTGTGGGACGCGTTTTTTGATTTCTATATGGAAACCGGTTCGCGCAAATGGGGCCGGCCGTATCTCACGCGACGGTTCTACTCACTGGTGGGCCAAGCCATGCGCGAGCGCATCGTACTGATCATGGCCAAGCGCGCGGGCCGCTGGATCGCAGGGGCCATCAATTTTCTTGGTTCGCATTCCCTGTTCGGCCGCCACTGGGGCGCGATCGAGCATCATCCGTTCCTGCACTTCGAGCTCTGCTACTACCAGGCCATCGAATATGCAATCGCCCACAAAGTACCGCGGGTCGAAGCCGGCGCGCAGGGAGAGCACAAGATCGCGCGCGGCTACATGCCGACCACGACATATTCGGCGCATTACATTGCCGATCCCGCTCTGCGGCGGGCGATCGCCGATTATTTGAAGCGCGAGCGCGCTTATATTGCCGCTGCCGGCACCGAGCTTGCCACATTGACGCCGTTCCGCAAGAATTTCCCCGCCGAACCGGATTGATCGCGATCTCGGCACCGCCGCGGGCTGCGGCGGGCTTTGGCGGCTACGTGCTTACCGCTACTATGCTTAAATCTGGAGAGCGCAATGGCGAGCTATGACCAAAACAACATCTTCGCCAAGATCCTGCGCGGCGAGTTGCCGGCCTATAAAGTGCTCGAGGACGACAAGGTTTTCGCTTTTCTCGACATCATGCCACGCACGCCCGGACATACGCTGGTCATACCGAAAGCGCCGGCGCGCACCATTATCGATATCGCACCGGACGACCTCGCACACGTGATCAAGGCCACCCAGAAGATTGCGCGTGCGGCAATGACGGTGTTTGCCGCCGACGGCATCACCATTCAACAATTCAACGAACCGGCCGGCGGCCAAGTTGTGTTTCATCTGCACGTTCACATGATGCCGCGCAAAAACGGTGTGGCGTTAAAGCCGCCGTTGAGTTTCAAGGAAGAGCCCGCGGTGCTGTCCGAGCAGGCGTCGCGGCTCGCCGCCGCCTTGCAAGGATGAGTCGATTTCTCAGCTGACGCGACCGCGCGATACCCGTTCGATTTCGGCGCGCACCAAGCGTTCGACCAATCCGGGCAGATTGTCGTCGAGCCACACTTTGAGCATCGGACGCAGCATTTCACACACTAAATCTTCAAGCGTCCGCGCGTTCTGAACCAGAACCGTCTCCGCAAGCGCGTTGAAGGCGGAGTCGACCGCGGCGCTTGTGGCGCTCGAGATAAGGCTGTCCGGCTCCTCTCCCCGGAGAGCGGCGGACTGCGCGTCGCCGGCTGGCGATTGCGGCGCATTCGCGTCATCGAATCGCGCTTCATGAGCCTCGAAGGAATCGGGCCGCGAAGAGGCTTCGGGCGCGCGACTTGAACCAGAGGCAGTCTCGGCCGCACGCGATGCCGGCGACACCATCGATTGGGTCAAATCGAGGATCGTGGAGGAGCGGCTCGCTCTCGGCGCTCCCGGGAGGGCGTCGGTCGGCGACGAATGCGGCTCGCGTGGCGGCGCTACTTCGCTTGGCGCAGAATGTGTCTCTCCGTCATCCCGCGCCACGTCCGCCAAGGACGCAAGAGTGTCGGCGGCTCGCTCAAATCGCGCCGGCTCGGCCGGGCGTTGCGCCGATTTATCCGCATCGTCCTCGGCGATGATACGGCGAATCGAGGCGAGTATCTCCTCCATGGACGGTTCCTGGGACTTTGCCGCCTGCGCCATAGAGCTCCTCGCTCAGCTCACATTTTTGTCCGCCCCGCGTGGCGCGGGGCTCTGGCTGCGCTTCGAACGCGCCGAATCGCCCGGAAGGCTACGGCACAACGTTGCCGCCAGCATGAGGATTGCGCAAGCCGATGGTGTTGTAAACATTCCCGAAATCCGACACCCATAGGCTCAACAGATTCGGCTATCTGCCATCCGGGGTCCGAACGCCAATCCAGGCGTCACGGACCTGTTGGTAGTGCACCTGCGGATCGTAGATCATCACGTTCAGCCCCAAATGCTGCATTGACAATCCGCCGACCGCGGCCAGCAAAGTGTAAGAAGCAACGACGCGATCGTGTTGCGCCGTCACCAGCGCGACGCGCGCATTGACGAGTTCCTGCTGCGCATTGAGGACGTCGAGTGTGGTCCGCTGTCCGACCCGCGCCTCTTCGCGTACGCCGTTGAGCGCAATCTCTGCGGCGTTGACTTGTGCGGTCGTCGCTTCGATCTGCGCTTTGGCCGCGTCCAATTGTCCCCAGCTCTGCACCACGGTCGCCCGCGCCTGATCGCGATTGACATCCAGATTAAGGCGCTGCTGGCCGAGCGTCTCCTTGGACTGGCGAATGGCCGAATATTCGCTACCGCCCTGATAAATCGGGACGGTCAGCTGGCCGATGACTGAAATGTTGGTCTCCTTGTTGATGTTGAAGAGCGGATCCCATTGCTTCTGCGCAGTGGCGGTCAGTCCAAGATTTGGATAGAGCGCGCCTTCGCTGACCTTGACCGCGAGTTCGGCGGCATCGACGCCGTACATCGCCGCAAGCACCGACGGGCTCTGCGTCTCGCCTTCGGTGATCGCTCTCGCCAGTACCGGCGGCGACAGCCGATCGACCGGCGTGCCGGGATCGAGACGGCCCGGATTGACGCCAATCACCCGGCGGTAATTTGCCTGCGACGTCACGTAATTCGACACTGCGCCGAGAAGCGCCGATCGTCCCGCGGCCAACCGCGATTCCGCTTGCGCCACGTCAGTGCGGGTGACCTCGCCGACGTTGAAACGATCGCGCGTCTGCTTAAGTTGCTCGGTGAGCACTTCGACGTTGCGGCGATTGAGATCGACGATCGCCTGATCGCGCAGCAAATTCATGTAGGCCGTGGCGGCATCGAGAAGAACTTGCTGCTCGGTGACGCGCAATGTTTCGCGCGCGCCCATCACCTGGCTTTCTGCCTGGCGCGTGCGATTAGCGGTTTGGAAGCCGTTGTAAAGCGTCTGCGTCGCGGTTGCACCAACACTGCGCGAGGCAAAGTTGGTGGCGACGTTGTTGTACGAAACACTATTGGGAAAGACCTGCTGATTAACGGAGTGACTGAGCACGCTCTCGTAATTGTAGCCGCCGGACGCGGTAACGCTGAGCCTCGGCCGGTAACCCGACAGCGCTTGCGGCACGTTCTCGTCGGCGGCGCGCAATGCCGCGCGCTGCGCATTAAGCGAGGGATTGTTTTGATAAGCCTCGACGAGCGCCCATTCGAGCGTGTCCGCTGATGCCGCGGTACTGCCGATCGCGGCAATACCAAGCGACGCGGCTAGAAAAAGTCCCAGCCGCCAACGAACGACTCGTAGTCGCAGTCCCCGTCCCCGCATGACGCAGATGCTGCTCCTCAGCCCCTTCCCCCTGACACGAGATGAAAGGGGCTCACCGGACAACAGCGGCCCATTTCGCCAAACGCGCTGGCGGAAGCCCAATTGCCGCAGCTTAAGCCACTGGCACAGAAGCCGAAACCCCAAGAATGGGGATGACATGCAGAATCATGCCGATTGGCACTTCTGTGCCACAGGTACGCAAAAAAGCCGAGCGCGGTCAGCGATGACCGCCAATTCGGCTTGCGGCAGATCCCGATAACACGGCCACTAAGCGCTAAAAAACGAACGCCGGCGGTGCCGCAAAACCCGGCAGCAACGGGCCCCCGGCATCAAAAATCGGGCGGCCGACCAGCTGTCCTTCGATGGCATGATAGACCATCGCCTTCGCTGCCGGCCCGCTGCCAAAAATGGCGGCTAGACGGCCCGATGGCTTTAACTGTTGGCCTAACGCCTGCGGTACGACCTCAATGGCTCCGTCAAGGAGAATGAAATCGTATGGGGCCGCGGTGGCCCAGCCGTCAGTCAGAGGACCGATCGCCCGCACGACATCTCTGGCACCGGCAGCCGCCAACGCCGCCTCGGCCCGGCGCGCCAGTTCCGCGTCTTCCTCAAGCGCCACGACCGATGCGCCCATATGTGACAGCACCGCGGACGAATAAGCCGTGCCGCAGCCGACATCGAGCACGTGCTCGCCGGCGCGAAGCCCCACGCCTTGGATGAGCTTCGCGAGCACCATGGGTCGCAGCAGCGCACGACCCTTGCCAAGCGTGATCTCGCCGTCGCAATAGGCTTGGGCGGTAAGCGGCGGCGGCACAAAGGCTTCGCGGGGCACCGTTTCCATGGCGGCGATGAGCCTGGGATTGGTGACGTCGGCGGTGCGAATCTGCCCGTCCACCATATGACGGCGCGCGGTCGCGGCATCGAACATGCGGGAAATCCGAACGGACCCAAAATCCGAAGCTGCCTGAAACTCTGGCGAGGCCGCGTTGTGCGACACGCCCCCACAAAACGCAAGCGCGGGGTGTCGGCTAGCCAATTGCCGGTCGAAAGAGCGTAAAACGCCCGGTCACGAGAGCCATGACCGGGCCGAAGCTATAGGCGCGAGGAGGCGCTAATGAGCAGATTTCGAAATGCGCAGATCAGGCGAGAGCCCGACCAGCGGCGATTACCGTACAATCACATCGATTTCTTCTTATGGTGGGTCGATTTTGTCAGAAATTGTCCCACACCCTTGAGCACGCACAACAACTCGCTTCGGAACTTGTAGTTCCGATATGCGAAACCCAAAAATACCGGGGCAGTCTCGGTATTTGTCGGGCAGTGGACGCTGACGCAGTGGATGGGGGAGGCATTGCCTAATCTAATCGGCAAAGCTACCCATGCCCGAACGGCCACGTGGCGGAGTGGTTACGCAGCGGTCTGCAAAACCGTTTACCCCGGTTCAATTCCGGGCGTGGCCTCCAGCACTTACTAAAAGTACCGAACAGCACGTCAACTTAAGGTCAACACGGCGCCCCTGCCCGCTTCGGAGCCGCCCGGCGGTCATGGGTGCGCTGGGTTGGGTTGCCATCGTCATCTGCATTCTGTGGTGGCCGCAGCCGACATCTTTCAAGC
>DASZCJ010000137.1:0-17681 GCA_035943155.1 Xanthobacteraceae bacterium
CATCGCCACCGGCGATCAGGCGCTCTTCGTCGCGCGCAAAGCGTTCTGGGCGGTCGGCGGCTTTCCCGATTTGCCGCTAATGGAAGACGTCGCGCTATCGCGAAGGCTCAAGCGGCTGAGCCGCCCGTTCTGCATTGCCACGCCGGCGGTGACCTCGGGGCGGCGCTGGGACTACAACGGTGTCCTGCGCACCATTTTACTGATGTGGCGGCTGCGGCTTGCTTATTATTGCGGCGTCGCGCCGAATCGGCTGACGCTCGCGTACGGGCGCGTTCCGTCCTCAACCGCGCAGAGGGGCGCCCGGCCATAAAGCCGGGCCGACGCGCTGATATTGCGGCGGCCGCGCCATTTCCGCGCCAAGTATTTGCGCGGCGTGCCATGCCCAATGCGGATCGTCGAGGAAGGCGCGCGCCATCGCGATCATATCCGCCTTGCCCTCGGCGATAATGGCTTCGGCCTGTTTGGCGTTGACGATCATGCCGACGGCGCGAACTGGCAGCCCGGTTTCCCGGCGCACGCGCTCGGCAATCGGAACATTGAAGCCGGGTTCAGTGGGCCAGCGGCTTTCCGGCGTGATATTGGCCGAGGAGATATCGACGTAATCGATCCCGGCGGCTTTGAGCGCCTTCGCCATGGCAACCGCATCATCCGCGGTGAGACCGCCATCCACCCAATCGGTGCCGGTGATGCGGGCGCCGAGCGGGATGCGGCGCGGCACCACCGCGCGCGTGTCGCGCACCACTTGCAACGGAAAACGCATGCGGCCTTCGAACGAGCCACCAAACTCGTCGTTGCGTTTATTGGCGAGCGGCGAGACGAAACTGTGCAGCAAATAACCGTGCGCGAAATGCAGCTCGATGGCATCGAAGCCGAGCCGCACCGCGCGTTTTGCGGCGCTGGCGAAGTCGGCGCGCACCCGCGCCATATCCTCCTCGTTCATGGCGCGCGGGGTGTGCCAGCCCGGGCCGAACGGCACCGCCGATGGCGCGATGGTCGGCCACGGATCTTCACTCGGCGGGAGCGCCTTGGCGCCTTCCCATGGACGCTGGGCGGACGCCTTGCGCCCGGCATGCGCCAGCTGAATGCCGAGCTTCGCGGTGCCGATCCGCCGGCAATGCGCGACGATGTGGGCAAGCGCATCCTCGCAGGCATCCGAATAAAGACCCAGGCAGCCGTGAGTGATGCGGCCATGGCGCTCGACATGCGTCGCTTCGACGACGAGCAGCCCGGCGCCGGAATTGGCCAGCATGCCAAGATGCGTCAAGTGCCAGTCATTGGCGACGCCATCATTAGCGCTGTACTGGCACATCGGAGACACGACGATGCGGTTCGGCAGGGTGAGATCGGCAAGCTTTATCGGCGAGAACAATACGCTCGGCATCGGTCGTCACATGCGGCTGGAGGGAAGCAAATTCAAGCGCGCGTGGCGCTGTTTTGGATTGTGCAGGCGATAATGCGTCTGGATAAGGGCTTGGCAGCGTTAAGTCCAGCTATTGAAAGCTGCGCAGGAACAGCGGCCAGGAGCGCTGCCGCGGGTCGAGGCCGGGTCGCCGCGCGACCATGCGGCCGCAGGCGCAGTTCTAATTCGTTGCCGTCCCGGTCTTGTTGCTCGTTTTGTTTGCTACGGTGCCGAATAGCTATTTGCTCGGTCGCTGGCAGCCCTGCCAGTGAAGCCCAGCGATTGCGGAGATCCAGCATCTTGCGCATTTCGTCGAGAAACTGCGCATGCGTGTAGTAGTGCTGCCAGCGCCCGGTAATTCCATAATTCGATGAAATTCTGTTGCCGACGCTCGACCAGCGCGAGCCCTCTGCGAGCGGTACTGTCGTACGGACTTTCCTGCCGTTCCGACATGCAGCAAACCAAAAGCGCCGTTGAGTCGGCGCTTTTCGATAGTCAGCGTAGCGCGTTGATTCGAGCAACAAAAAATCAATGTCCCTGCAACCGACTATTTGTTGACTTTTTGTTGTTGATAACCGCGCGCATTTGATTCGTTGCTGGCGCCCGCAGTGCAGCATTTCATGCTGCGCTGCGCCCGGCACAAACCTGCTCGCTCACGATTTGACGGCGACGATGCCTTCGATCTCTACCGAAATTTGGTTCGGCAGCATCACATTGCCGACCGCTGAGCGGGCATGGCGGCCTGCTTCGCCGAACACTTCAACGAACAAATCGGAACAGCCGTTGATAACTTTGGGCGAGTCGTTGAAATCCGGCGCGGCGTTGACCATGCCGAGCAACTTGACGATGAAATCGACCCGGTCGAGCGAGCCGAGCGCATCATGCATAGCGGCAAGAAGGCCAAGCCCGACGAGCCGCGCGCGGCGGTAGCCCTCCTCGATACTGATGTCTACGCCGAGTTTGCCGGTGAGCTGGACGCCCTTACTGTCGCGCGGCCCCTGCCCCGCCAGATAGAGGACGTTTCCGACCAGACGATAGGGCAGATAATTGGCGACCGGCTTCTGCAGTTCCGGCAGTACAATGCCGAGCTCTTTCAAGCGCGCTTGCGCACCCATGACTGTCCTCCCGTGATCAAATCCGCTGAAGTCACAACCGCACGCGCAAGCGCGCCGCCAACTCGCCGACGATGCCGCGGCGGAACGATAGAACGCAGATAACGAAGACGGCGCCCTGAATGACCAGCACCCATTGGCCGACCTGTGCCAGATAATTCTCCATCGCAATGATGAAAAAGGCGCCGACGATCGGGCCGAAGATCGTGCCAAGTCCGCCAACCAGCGTCATCAGCACGACCTCCCCCGACATGGTCCAATGCACGTCGGTCAACGAGGCAAGCTGGAACACCAGAGCTTTCAGCGACCCGGCCAGCCCTGCCAAAGTCGCCGACAGTACGAACGCAACCAGCTTATAGTCGTCGGTCTTGTAGCCGAGCGAAATTGCGCGTTGTTCGTTTTCGCGGATCGCCTTGAGAACTTCGCCGAACGGCGAATTGATGATGCGATAGATCAGGAAAAATGCAGCGAGCACGACGACCACGACAAATGCATACATCGTCATTTCATTATTGAGATCGAATGTGCCGAATAGCCGCCCGCGCGGCACGCCTTGAATGCCGTCTTCGCCGCCGGTCATTGGCACCCGCAACGCCACCAGATACATCATCTGCGCCAGCGCCAGCGTGATCATGGCGAAATAGATGCCCTGGCGGCGGATGGCGACGACGCCGGCGATCAGCCCGAGCACAGCGCCGGTCGCGGTGCCGCACAAGATCGCTAATTCGGGCGGCAATCCCCAGACCTTGGCCGAATAGGCCGCGAGGTAACTCGCCCAGCCGAAATACAGTGCGTGGCCGAACGAAACGAGGCCGACATAGCCGATCAGAAGATTGAAGGCGCAAGCGAAGAGCGCAAAGCAGAGCGCCTTCATCACAAAGACCGGATAAAGCACAAATGGCGCGGCGCTGAGAAATACCACCAGCGCGGCGCCGGCGACTGCGACGCTCCATTCCGTTTCGCGCCGAACCGGCGCTGCCGCGGCAAGCGTTGCCATCAGGCGCTCCTCCCGAACAGTCCCGCCGGGCGGATCAGCAGCACGATAATCATGATCACGAAGATCACCGTGTTCGACGCCTCCGGGAAGAACACTTTGGTCAACCCTTCGACAATGCCGAGCGCAAAGCCGGTGACGATCGCGCCCATGATCGAACCCATGCCGCCGATCACCACCACCGCGAAGACAACGATGATGATATCCGAACCCATCTGCGGCGAGACATTATAGATCGGCGCCGCCATCACGCCGGCGAGCCCGGCAAGACCGACGCCAAAGCCGTAAGTCAGCGTCACCATGCGCGGCACATTGATGCCGAAGGCGCGGACCAGCATCGGATTTTCGGTGGCGGCGCGCAAATACGAGCCGAGCCGCGTGCGTTCGATCCCGTACCAGGTGACCAGACAAACGACCAGCGAGAAGGCGATCACCCAGGCGCGGTAATTGGGAAGAAACATGAAGTGGAGATTGTGGCCGCCTTGCAGCGATTCCGGCACGCCATAGGGCTGACCGGACGAACCGTAATAATTGCGGAACAGGCCTTCGATGATTAGTGCCAGGCCGAAGGTCAGGATCAAACCATAGAGGTGGTCGAGCTTTTGTATGCGCTTAAGAAACAGCCGTTCGATGACGACGCCGGTGGCGCCGACAACGATCGGCACGATGATCAGCGCCGGCCAGTAGCCGATGCCGGTATAGCGCAAGAGGATGAAGGCGGCGAACGCGCCCATCATGTACTGCGCGCCGTGGCTGAAATTAATGATGTTGAGCATGCCGAAAATGACGGCAAGGCCGAGACTCAAGAGCGCATAAAATGAGCCGTTGATCAGGCCGAGCAACAGCTGGCCGAACAAAGCCTGCGACGGAACACCGAAGATCTCGAACATCGGAAATGAACAGAAAAAGCCTCTCCCCGCGCGAGCGGGGAGAGGCAAGAGATGTTAGTTAGTGACCATCGGACAATTGCCGTCCTTCAACGGACGGAACGCCTCTTCCGCTGGAATGGTGGCGCGGACAGTGTAGACGTCGCCCGGATATTTCGACTCTTCCGGCTTCTTCACCTGAAGGAGATAGGCGGGATGGATCTTGCGGCCGTCGGGCCGGATATAGCCTTTGCCGAACAACGGATCGTCGGTCGGCAAGGCTTTCATCTGGGCTACGACAGCTTTGCCGTCGGCGGCGCTTTTGAGCGCGGCGACCGATTTGAGATAATGCAAGGTCTCCGCGTAGACGCCGGCGTGGACCATCGAGGGGAATTTTCCGGCCCGTTCGGTCTGCCAGCGCTTGGTCCAGGCGCGATTGGCGTCGTTCATATCCCAGTACCAAGTCTCGGTCAGGACCAAGCCCTGCGCGGTCTTCAATCCCAGCGCATTGACATCGGTGACGAAGACCAAGAGGCCGGCAAATTGCTGTCCGCCCGCGGTGATGCCGAATTCAGCGCCCTGTTTGATGGCGTTGATCGTATCGCCGCCGGCATTGGCGAGCCCGATGACTTTTGCCTTGGACGCTTGCGCCTGGAGCAGGAATGAGGAGAAGTCCTGCGTATTTAGCGGATGCTTCACGGCGCCGAGCACCTTGCCGCCAGCGGCCGTGACCGCGGCCGCGGTATCGCGCTCGAGCGCGTGACCAAAGGCGTAATCGGAAGTTAAGAAGAACCAGGTGTCGCCGCCGGTCTTCACCAGCGCCTTGCCGGTTCCGTTGGCGAGCATCCAGGTGTCGTAGGTCCAATGCACGGTATTGGGCGAGCATTTGGGACCGGTCAGATCCGAGGTCGCCGCGCCGGAGACGAGGAACACCTTATTCTTCTCGCGCGCGATATCGGTGATCGCCAGCGCCACGCTCGATGTCGGCACATCGACGATGACGTTGACGCCGTCGACGTCGAACCATTGCCGGGCAATATTGGAACCGACATCCGGCTTGTTCTGATGATCGGCGCTGACGATGTCGACCTTCATGCCGTGCGCGGCAGGATTGAAATCCTCAACCGCCATCTTGGCGGCAGTGACAGCGCCCGGCCCGCTGATGTCGGCGTATAGGCTCGACATGTCATTGAGAACGCCAATTTTGACATTGACCTGGGCCTGCGCGGCGGTGCCGAACAGCGCGGCGGCCGCAAAAGCCAGACTTGCTGCGAGTCTCATTATTTCTCTCCCTAGATGCGACCTTCCGGCCCCGTATCAGCCTATATCAAACTCCAAGATAGTCGTGCACTTTTTCCATATTTGTCTTTAATTCGGCGGTCGAGAATTCGTCGATGACGCGGCCATGTTCCATGATGTAATGCCGGTCGGCCACGGTGGCGGCGAACTGAAAATTCTGTTCAACCAGAAGCACGGTAAAGCCCTGCGTCTTGAGCATACCGACGGTTTCGCGGATTTGTTGAATGATCACGGGGGCGAGGCCCTCGGTCGGCTCGTCCAGCAGTAACAGCCGCGCGCCGGTGCGCAGGATGCGGGCAATCGCCAGCATTTGCTGTTCGCCGCCCGAGAGTTTGGTGCCTTGGCTCTTGAGGCGTTCGCGCAGATTGGGAAACAGCGTGAAGATGCGATCGATGTCGAGCCCGCCGGGGCGCACCTGCGGCGGCAGGAACAGATTTTCGCGCACGTCCAGGCTGGCGAAAATGCCGCGCTCCTCGGGGCAGAAGGCGATGCCGGCGCGCGCGATCGCGTCCGACGGCAGGCCGGTCAGTTCGCGACCCTCGAAGCGCACCGAGCCTTTGCGCTGATCGACCATGCCCATGATCGCTTTCAGCGTCGTGGTCTTGCCGACGCCGTTGCGGCCCAATAGCGTCACGACCTCGCCGGCGCGCACGTTGAAAGTCACGCCATGAAGAATGTGCGACTCGCCGTACCAGGCCTGCAGATCCTGCACGGCCAACATCGCGGCCGGCGCGCCCGCAACTTTCTCAGGCATGATTTTTCTCAGGCATGATTTTTCTCAAGCATGGCCGGTCCCCAGATAGGCTTCGCGCACCGCCGGATCGGCGGACACCGTTTGGTAGTCGCCTTCGGCCAGAATCTGGCCGCGGGTCAGCACGGTGATGCGGTCGCATAAATCGGCGACCACGCTGAGATTGTGTTCGACCATCAACACCGTGCGGGTCGCCGCCACGGATTTGATCAGCGCGCTGATGCGGCCAATATCGTCATGGCCCATCCCGGCGGTCGGCTCGTCGAGCAGGAGGAGTTGCGGATCGAGCGCCAGCGTCGTCGCGATCTCCAGCGCCCGCTTGTGGCCATAGGGGAGCTCGACCGCCAGCACGTGTGGATAGGAGGACAGTCCCACATCGGCGATGAGTGCCCGCGCGCGCTCGTCGAGCGCGTGCAGCGCGCTTTTCGAGCGCCAGAAATCAAATGAGCCGCCGCGGTGCCGCTGCAACGCGATGCGCACATTCTCGAGCACGGTCAGATGCGGAAAAACCGCCGAAATCTGAAACGAGCGCACCATGCCGAGCCGCGCCACATCCGCCGGCTTGAGCGTGGTGATGTCGCGCCCGTCGAACACGATGCGGCCGCGCGTCGGGGTGAGGAATTTGGTCAACAGATTAAAGCAGGTCGTCTTACCGGCGCCGTTCGGCCCGATCATGGCGTGAATGCTGCCGCGCGCGACGCGCAGATTGACCCCGCGCACCGCAACAAAGCCGGCAAAGTCCTTGGCGAGGTCTTCCGTCTCTAGAACCGTGTCGTTACCCACTGCTGCCCCCACGCCAGTCATTCTCGGCGGCTTTGGCCTGGGCGTAAAGAGGACAAGAAAGCAGGATTTCTGCGGCCTTTTTGGCCGGCACGCTGGGACAAAACCGCCGCACCAAATCCGGCAAAGGCGAGCGGCGCTAAATCGAAGTGAATACGCGTCAATTGCTTTTTTGAAGCCTGTGGAACGCCGCATCGAATGCGGTTAACCGCAGCACGCTGTTGGTGGAAACTAAAAGAGCCCGCACTGCCCCTTTTGATTCTGAGTTCCCGGTTCTGACGTCGGCCTCCGTTTTATGCTTACCCTAGGGACGCCGGTGCAACGTTCCGCCTGTATTTGATGGACGGCGGCGGCTACTGTGCAACGCCACTGCGGCAGTGACGGTGGCGGCGTCGGCGGCGTTTCGCCGTCGGTGAATTTTTCCACAAGTTCTTTCAGATCGCGCGCGGAATCTTCTGCGCGCGATTTATTTTCGCTGATCGCAGCCTTCGGGAACGAAAATCAAGCCCCCAGCCGTACCCCGGATTACGCTCCGCTTCATCCAGACTACGGCTGCGCATCCGCCAACGGCTTTTCCTCGAGCAGCAGCAGCGCGACAAACGAGATCGCCAGCACTCCGGCAATGGCGAGGAAGACGGTGCTGAAAGCCGCCAACGACGCGCTGCCGAGAAAGCTTTGCGTTAGCGCGCCGCGCGGCGCGCCAAGCGGCACCTTGGCCAGTACGATCGCGCCAAATGCCGCGATCATGATCGTGGCGACGAGCGTGCGGACGAAATTCATGGTGCCGAGCGCAGCGCCGAGATCGCGCGCGGACACCGTGTTCTGCAGCGCGACCTGCGTTAATGGCGCGGTCGGCCCGAAGCCGATGCCGATCAAAAGCAGGATGATTTCCAAATTGAGCGGGGTCATACTGTCCGCCGAGAACGCCAGCGCCACGACGGCGCCGACCCCGACAACCAAGAAACACAGCGGCAAGAGCTTGTAGCGGCGCACCCGGCCAAGGAGCTGGCTCGACAAACCCGCGGTCGAATTGAGCGTCAGCATCAGGATCACCAGGCTCAATCCGGCCGAGCTCGGCGACCAGCCCAGCGCGCTCTGCAGATAGATTGGCAGAAACACGTTGAGCGCAATGATCGCGCCCCAGCCGAACGAATGTGCGGCGATGGCAAGGCGCGCTGCGGAATCGGAAAGTATCGCGATCGGAATCAATGGCTCGATGGCGGTGCGCAGCCGCACGACAAAGCCCGCACCCAATACCAGCGCGCAGGCGAGCAGGCCGACGATCGGCAATGACAGCCACGGATAGCGTATACCGCCGAGATTGAGCGCCAGCATGAACGACGAACTCGCCGCAATCACGAGGACAGCACCCATGACATCGAGCCGATGCGGCCGTTCACGCCGCGGCAGGCGGCGCAGCACGGTGAGCGCGATCGCCACGGCAACCGCGCATAGCGGAAAATTCCACAAAAAAATCATTTGCCAATGCAGGTGCTGGGCAATCCATCCGCCCAGCGCCGGCCCGCTGCCGCCCGCAGTCATGAACGCCAGCGAAAAATAAGTGTAGTAACGGCCGCGCTCTTTCGGCGCCGCGATGTCGCCCAAGATCATATTGGCGGTAACGACCAAGCCGCCGGCGCCGCAGCCCTGCACGACACGGCCGCCAATGAGCATCAGCATGTTCGGGGCGGCCGCGCAGAGAAGCGAGCCGATCATGTAGACGGCGAGCCCGATCAGCATGGCGGCGCGCCGCCCGTGGATATCGGCAAACTTGCCGTAGAGGGGGGTGAGCGCGGTCGAGGCGATCAGAAAGGCCGTGATCAGCCACGGCAGATTGTGCACCTGGCCAAGATCGCGGCCGATCGTCGGCAGCGCGCTCGCCAGCACCGACTGGTCGACCGAGCCGAGGAACACCGGCAGCATCATGCTCATCGCGATGAGCCGCTTCTCGCGATGACTCAAAGTCAGCGGATCGCCAGGCTGCGGCGGCGCGGCGGATGAGGCTAATTGCGCAAGTGCACCATCGGCCGCAATTGCCTCTCCAGGGCCTGCGCCCCTGCCGTTGCGTGAGTCATTCATGAAAGATCAAACGCCGCGGCTCGCAGCGCTTCCGGCTCAAACCGATGAAGCAATAACGGCAAAGTGAGGCGCTGTCATTTGTGCGATCGGAATTGCTGACCCGCATGCACGCATGACTATAGTAGCCCCGATATCGCCCTGCGATATCCGGGAGAAATGGCGCTCCCGGATCGAGCCTTGCTCGTTCCGGGCTACAATCTAGCGGTCATTGCTTGAGCGTGTTGGCGACCTTGAAGCTCGCCTCGGTCTTGCCCTTGATCTCGTCGAGCGTCACATCGGGCGCGAGCTCGACCAGCGTCAGCCCGCCACCGCTCCGGTCGAGCGTAAACACGCCGAGGTCGGTGATCACCATGTCGACCACGCCGGCGCCGGTGAGCGGCAGCGTGCAGCGATGCTTGAGCTTCGACTCGTCCTTGGCCGCGTGCTCCATCACCACGACGACCTTCTTGACGCCGCCGACCAGATCCATGGCGCCGCCCATGCCTTTGACCATCTTGCCCGGGATCATCCAATTGGCGAGGTCGCCGTTTTCGGCGACCTGCATGGCGCCGAGGATGGCGATATCGATATGACCGCCGCGGATCATGGCGAAGGAATCCGCCGAATTGAAATAGCTGGTCGTCGGCAGCTCGGTGACGGTCTGCTTACCGGCATTGATGAGGTCGGCGTCCTCGTCGCCCTCGAACGGGAACGGCCCGGTGCCGAGCATGCCGTTCTCCGATTGCAGCTGCACGCTGATGCCAGGCGGAATGTAATTCGACACGAGCGTCGGAATTCCGATGCCGAGATTAACGTAAAATCCGTCTTGCAGCTCCTTGGCGGCGCGCGCCGCCATCTGCTCGCGGGTCCAAGGCATGCGATTTCGACTCCTCTTCCTCTTTAGACTTCCACGCCGGTGCCGGCCGGCGCGTCGGCGCTCTGCCGCTTGCGTACGGTGCGCTGCTCGATGTGCTTAGGCGCATTCGGCACATGCACGATGCGTTGGACATAAATTCCCGGCGTAACGATGTGATCGGGATCGATATCGCCAGGCTTCACCAGTTGTTCGACTTCGGCGACCGTCACCTTGGCCGCGGTCGCCATCGCGGGATTAAAATTCCGCGCGGTCTTGCGGTAAACGAGATTGCCCTCGCTATCGCCGCGATAAGCGTGAACGATCGCAAGGTCGGCGATCAGGCCGCGCTCCATGACGTAGCGATGACCATCGAAATCGTGGGTTTCCTTGCCTTCGGCAATCTGCGTGCCGACGCCTGTCCTGGTAAAGAACGCGGGAATGCCGGCGCCGCCGGCGCGAATGCGCTCCGCCAGCGTGCCTTGCGGATTGAACTCGATCTCGAGCTCGCCGGCGAGATATTGCTGCATGAAGGTTTTATTCTCCCCGACATAAGAGGAGATCATCTTCTTGATCTGCCGGGTGTCGAGCAGAATGCCAAGGCCTTTGCCGTCGGTCCCGCAATTGTTCGAGACCACGGTGAGGTTTTTCACCCCCGAATCGCGGATCGCCAGGATCAAAGTTTCCGGAATGCCGCACAGGCCGAAACCGCCGGCCATGATCATCATGCCGTCCTTGAGCAATCCGGCCAACGCGGACCGCGCGTCCGCATAGACCTTGTTCATGTCCGCTCCATTCTCGTGTCCCGATTCCGAAGTTCGCACGTATGTGCGGGCGCCTCTGATGCGAACTTCGGAATCAAAGGGACACTGGCAAATTTATAATTCTAGTGTGGTTTTTGGACTTGAAGTTCCTATCCGAGCTAGCCGCTTAATTGTAGGAACTTCAAATCCACCACACTAGCAATGCCCCCGTTACAGCGATGGCGGGGCTACGCATAATGGTACGAACGAAAAGGTCAACCGCCGGACGGATAGGAATAGGCGCTGACAATCGGCAGTTGGATCTGCGGATGCGGATAATAATTCCAGACCACGTACATCGCGGCGAATAAGATCGCCGCGAGCAGCGCGCCGCCGACCCGGTTACGAAAGGAAATCAGGCCGCCCAGTAAGGCCGCGACGAAAGCAAAGACTGCCATTATCGCCACATAGAGCCAGTTCACGCTCGAAAAATCGATGGCCATCGTTTGCTCCTGCCCCAACAACAATAGGATTTAGCTTAGCCGAGACCGGCGCAGCGCGCGAGATGAAATTGCGTGCACATTCCGCTATTGGCAGCCGATCGTGCAGGACGATATAAGCCCTTCGCAAGTCGGCAACAGCGGAGCCAGGAAATTTCCTGCATGGCCAATGTTCTCATTCTCTTGACCTTGCCGGAGCCGGTGCGCAGCCAATATCGTGACCGCTTGCGCAGACGCTTTCCTGAAATCACGATCGAGCTTGTCGATCATCACTCTAAGACCGGACCGTATATCGCCGCGGCCGACGCGCTCGTCACCTTCGCGCCCATGCTGTCGCCCCAGGTGCTGGAATCCGCGAAGCGCCTCAAATGGATTCAGGCGCTTGGCACCGGCGTCGATAACCTGATCGACCAGGCTGCGCTGCGCAAAGATGTGGTCGTTACCAATGTGCGCGGTATTCATGGCGCGCCGGTTTCCGAGGCGGCGCTCGCGGCCATGCTGGCCCTGGCGCGCGGCCTGCCGCGCGCCATCCGCGCCCAGGACGAGCGGCAATGGCGGCGTTTCCCGGCGCAGCTACTGCACGACAAGATCGTCGGCATATTCGGGATCGGGCAAATCGCCGAGGCGTTGGCGCCGAAATGCAAGACATTCGGCATGCGCGTCGTCGGCGTCACCTCCGCGCCCCGCAACATAGCCGGTTTCGACCGCATGCATGGGCGCGAAGAGCTTGCGCAGGCGGTCGGCGATTTCGATTTTCTGGTGTTGCTGACACCGCTTACTGCGGCGACCCGCAACAGCGTCGATGCCAAGATATTCGCGGCAATGAAGCCGACCAGCTTTCTGATCAATCTCGCGCGCGGCGGCGTGGTCGACGAGCCGGCGCTTATCGAAGCGCTTAACGACAAACGCATCGCCGGCGCGGCGCTTGACGTATTCAGCCAGGAGCCGCTGCCGGTCGATCATCCGTTTTGGTCGATGGCTAATGTCATCATCACCACGCATCAGGGCGGCTTCTGCGACGTCTATATCGACTATGCTTTACCGACGGTCGAAACCAATATGGAGTGCTTTCTTAAGGGTGATTTCAACGGCATGATCAACGTCGTGGCGCATTAGGTTTTACTGTCCGCTCGTCCCAGCAAAGCGGGGACCCAGGCTGGTTTCCCGCTTGCGCGGGAATGAGCGGGATAGGCCTCGGAGCATTCCAATGGAGCAGCTTTCGGAACGATTGCAGACGCCGATCTCGACCGCTGAGCTGCAACGGCGCTGGGCGGCGGTGCGCGCCGCAATGGAGCGCGAGCAAATCGACGTGCTGCTGATGCAGAACAATAACGATCATATGGGCGGTTACGTCAAATATTTCACGGATCTGCCGGCGACCAATGGTTATCCGCTGACGGTGGTGTTTCCGCGCGACGACCTGATGACCTTGGTGAGCCAAGGTCCGTTTGGCGGTGTCAGCAATCCGGCTTCGAACAGCGACGGGGTGCGGCGCGGCGTCAAGCAATGGCTCACCACGCCGAGTTTTACTTCCTGTAACTACACCGCGAGCTACGATCCGGAGCTCGCGGCGAAAGCGCTCGCGCCTTACGCCGGCGGCACTATCGGCCTCGTCGGTATAGCGCAGATGTCATTCGCGCTGATCGATTATCTGCAGAAGAGCCGTCTTTCCAACACGCGCTTTGTCGAAGCCGCGGACCTGGTCGACAAGATCAAGGCGATCAAAAGCCCCGAAGAGCAAGACCTCATCCGCCGTGCTGCCGCCATGCAAGATGGCGCGATGCGCGCGGCGTTCGCCGCTGTCGAGCCCGGAATGCGCGACCGCGACGTCGCTGCGATCGCGCAATGCTACAGCCAGCGCCACGGCAGCGAAAACGGAATCTATCTTTGCGCGTCGATGCCGCCCGACAAACCCGTGCAGTTCAGCCAACGCCACTACCAGAATCGCGTGATCCAGGACGGCGACACGGTTGCGCTCCTGGTGGAAGATTCCGGTCCGGGCGGTATGTATACCGAACTCGGCCGTTCTTGCGTTGTCGGCAAGGCGTCAGCCGAACTCAAGGATGAATTTGCTTTTGCCCTTGAAGCGCGCAAATTCAACTTGGCGCTGCTCAAGCCGGGCGCACCCTGCAAAGACATTTTCGAAGAATATAACGCCTTCATGCGCAAGAACGGACGCCCGGAAGAAAAGCGGCTGCACTGTCACGGCCAGGGCTACGATCTCGTCGAGCGGCCGCTCATCCGCCAGGACGATCCGACGCACATCGCAAGCAACATGAACATCGTCGTGCATCCGACTTATATTCACGGCCGCGTCTTGTCGTGGGTGTGCGACAATTATCTGATCGGACCGAACGGGCCGGGTGACCGCCTGCACCGCTTTCCCGAAGCGATCACCGAAGTCGGCTGACCAGCGTCGTTTACGAGCCTGGGCGCGGCGCGATTGAAATTTACCGTTAACGCCGCCGATTTTTGCCCGCACTTTGCGCCAAAAAATCCGCAATTTCGCCACCACGTGGTCACGCTACCTGTGCCCTATGCGCGGCGACGCCATAGATTTGTCCGCGAGTTAATGCGATTTTCGCGTGAGCCGCGCAGATAACCCGTAAAACGCAGCGGCGTCCACCGGGGGGCGGCGGAGGATATTGTGTCGAACTTTCGCACTATTTGTGTCGCGGCGTTAGCAGCGCCGCTGCTCCTGTTGGTTACCGATGCAGCCGTGGCGCAGAACGCGACGGCAACCGACCAATCCGGCAAATTCCTCGCTGGATTACGGCCGCCGCATGAGCATCACAAAGTTGCGACTGTTAAAACCGCCCCCGCGAAATTGCAGCATGCCGCCGCAACCAAGATTGCGCGCGAGATTACGAACAAGCCTGCGAAACGGCGATCGCTGGCCGCGGCAAGTTCAACGGCAGAAGTCCCACGACGTGCCGCAAAAAATCTGAATTCGCACATCGCAAATTCACGCATCCCAGGTTCATCCATCACTTGGCCGAGCGTCGAACCTGCTGCAGCTGAAGAGACGAGCACGCCGCCGACTGCACTACAGTTCGCAACCGAGGACAGCGCTTCAAACGCCGGACCCGCGACGACCACCGTGACCGCAACCACGGCGAAAACAAAACCCGTCGCGACCGACGAACACAAGGATTCCGGCGCCGTCGACATGCGGCCGGCGGCAAGCAAGCTGGTGCAGACGGAGCGCTTCGAAGCGCCTGCTACAAGCCAGATCCTTAGCCAGGCGCCAAGTCAAATGCCAAGTGAAACGCCAAGCCAAAAACCAAGCCAGGCAGTAAGTCCAGCGTCCAGTCCACCGCCAACTCAGATACCAGTCGCCGCACCGGCGCGTCAGGAAATGACGCCAGCAAGCCGCGCTTCCTCGTCGACAACCTCTATTCTGGTCACGCTCGCCGGCGCAATCACCGCCGGTCTGGTCGGGTGGTTGATGTTCGGTTTTGGCTCGGCGCGCGCGATCCGTGTCAGCCGCGAACCGACAGCCTCTATCCGATATTTGCCGTTCGTACCGCTGCGCTAACGGCAACGGTTTCCCGGGCGCAGCGCAGCACCTTTATTCCGTCATCCTGAGGCGGCCGCGAAGCGGCCCTCGAAGGATCCGACCGAGGCGCCTGAGGCCGTCGCCCTTCGAGGCTCGCTGCGCTCGCACCTCAGGGTGACGGTGAGTGGTCACCGCGTCCGGGAAACACTGAAGAGTAACGCAAGATCGTTCGCGAAAGCGCCCTACTCACTCTTGGCGACCCGCACGACTTCGCTGACGCTCGCCGCACGGCGCTTGAGCGAATTGAACAGTTCGAGCGCCTCTTTCGGCTTCATGTTCTTGTGCACGACGGCTGCCACAGCCGCGATCATTGCCTGCGGCGCCTCGGACTGGAAAATGTTGCGGCCCATATCGACACCGGCGGCGCCCTGCTGCACCGCGTTGTAGGCCATCGTCAGTGCATCGAGCTCGGCCAGCTTTTTGCCGCCGGCCATCACGATGGGCACCGGACAGGAAGCGGTGACGGTCTCAAAACCGTCTTCGACGAAGTAGGTTTTGACATATTGCGCGCCGAGCTCGGCGATGATCCGGCAGGCGAGCCGGAAATATTTGGCGTCGCGCACCATGGCCTTGCCAACGGCGGTGATGCCCATGACCGGGACGCCGGCGCGCAGGCCGGCATCGACCAAGCGCGTCATGTTGTGCACCGAACGCGTCTCGTGTTCGCCGCCGATGAACACCTGGATGCCAACGCCGGCCGCGTTCAAACGCACCGCATCGTCCATATCCATCGCGATCTGCTCGTCCGAAAGTTCGTCGCGCAGAATGCTGGGGCCGCCGCTCGCACGCAGCACCATCGGCTTCTGGCACTGCGCCGGGATCACCGAGCGCAATATGCCGCGCGTGCAGAACAAAGCGTCGCAGGACGGCAACAGCGGCACGATTGAAAGATCGATGCGTTCAAGACCGGTGGTCGGACCTTGGAAATACCCGTGGTCGACGGCGAGCATCACGGTACGCCCGGACGTGGGATCGAACACCCGCGCTAGCCGGTTCTTCATTCCCCAATCGAGCTGATGCGAACCTTTCAGATAAAAGCCCGGCGTCGCTTGGGGCTGGTCGGCGGCGTAGCGTTGGCCTTCTTGATCAGCTTCGGGCATGGCACCGTTGTTTAGTGATTGCGCCGGCCAAATTTGGCGAGGACGATTTTCACGCGCGGCACTCTAGGGCGTCAGTTGCGAAAAGCAAACGCGCCGCCGTCCCCGACAAACCTATGGAAAAAGCCGCGGAAAATTCTGCTGCGGCGGTGGCCAATGCTGCGCTGGTGGCTAGAGAAAGACGCTCGCGGTGCCCAGGGCCGTGATCTATTTGCCCTTGCTTTGTTCTCTATTTGTTCTATATTAGGTTTAAGAACATACCCGGAATTAGGCTGGTTATTTCAGACCGGGGGAAGGATGTTAAATGCTTGTGCGTACATCATTTCCGTCTCTGTCCCTGATATCAGACCGGGCCGCCATTTTAGCCCGACTGCGCGGCCTGCTGGCACGACAAGCAGATTGGCGCGAGGACGTGAATGCGACGCTGCCTTTCGGCCTAGCGTCATTCGATTCGCATCTGCCGAATGGCGGCCTCACCTGCGGCGCACTCCATGAGATCGTTCCGACAACGCCAGCGGCGCTGCCGGCCGCGTTCGGTTTTGTGGCGGCATTACTTTCTCGCTTTTTCTCCCCTCCCCCTTGTGGGGAGGGGATGGAAAGGTCAGGCGCAGTCGTCAACACTCTCACACACCCCCACGACCCCCCTCTCTTCCCTCCCCCACAAAGCTTGCACTCGGGCGCGCGCAAGCGCGGCCCGGGTGGGGGGAGGGAAAAAATCGTTTTTGTCATGCCGGCCCATACCCTGCGCCGATGCGGCCGTCTGTCCGGACATGGCTTAAAGAGTCTCGGTCTCAATCCGCGCCGCGCGATCCTGGTCGAGACGGCGCATTGGCAAGACTCGCTATGGGCGCTCGTGGAAGCGCTGCGCTCAGCGGCGCCGCAAGCCGTCGCCGGAATGATCGATAGGCTTGATCTCAAGACCAGCCAGAAACTGCATCTCGCCGCCATCGAAGCCGGCTTGCCACTATTGCTGCTGCGTCCTTCGCAAACGCTCGAATCAAGCGCCGCGGCCACGCGCTGGCGGATCGATGCGGCGGCCGGCGCGCGCGACCGTTTCGGCAGTTACACGCGTGCGCGATGGCAAGTGCAGCTTGAACGCTGCCGCAACGGACGGCCGGGTGAATGGGTAGTGGAGTACGATCATGTCACGCATCGTTTCAGTCTGGTTGCCGCGCTGGCCGATCTATCGCTTTCTCGCGGTGCAGGCGATCAGTCCCGTCGGCAAGCCAATCGATCCTGATCGGCCGCTTGTCCTTGCCATTGCCGCAACCGGAGGTCTGCGCATCGCCGCCATGAATGAGGCGGCGGAGAATGCCGGAATTGCGATTGGCGATCCGCTGGCCGATGCACGTGTCAAAGCGGATAGTCTGCAAGTGCGCGCTGCCGACAACGGCGCCGACGATGCCGCGCTGCGCCGCCTTACTTTATGGGCGACACGCTACACCCCGACCGCCTCGCCATGGTGCCGGGGTCCTTGGAACGAGGAGAATGGCGCCGACGGTTTTTTTCTCGACATCGAAGGCGCCGCGCATCTGTTCGGCGGCGAGGAAAGCCTCCTCGCCGATCTTGCCGTCCGGCTTAATCGCTTCGGATTGCCGGCACGGCTTGCCATCGCCGCCACCCCCGGCATGGCCTGGGCCTTGTCACACTTTAATGCCGCGCCTCAATCC
>DASZCJ010000138.1:0-3976 GCA_035943155.1 Xanthobacteraceae bacterium
AACCAAGCCTGTTCGAGGACGAGGCACCCCGCGTTGTCTTGGCGGCCGGACTAATGGGCGATTTGGCGGCTCAGGTGGAAGCTCTGCTGCGCGAGATCGCAACCGCAATGGCACACGGGGAGACCGGCGATGAGCAAGATCACGACTGAGCATCTTGCGCGCAGCGCCTACGTCTACATCCGACAGTCGACGGCCGATCAGTTGACGCATAATCATGAGAGCCGACGCCGGCAATATGGTCTTGTCGATCGCGCCCGTCAGCTCGGCTGGACCGCGGTCGAGGTCATCGACGATGACCTTGGCCGCTCGGGCGGCGGCATCGCTCGGCCGGGCTTCGAGCGCTTGCTGGCCGCAATCTGCGAAGCCCGCGTTGGCGCCGTGCTCGCGATCGAAGTATCGCGACTGGCGCGTAACGGCCGTGACTGGCACACGTTGATCGAGTTCTGTGGATTGGTCGGAACGATCATCGTCGACGAGGACGGAATCTACGATCCTCGGCATCCCAATGACCGGCTGTTACTTGGGATGAAGGGGACGATGAGCGAGCTTGAGCTGTCGCTGTTTCGCCAGCGTTCGCAGGAGGCGTTGAAGCAGAAGGCGCGCCGCGGTGCGCTAGTCCTCGGTGTTGCTGCTGGGTATATCAAAGTCGGGCGCGACCGGATCGAGAAGAATCCAGACCAGCGCGTCGTGGATGCACTGCAGCTCGTCTTCGCAAAGTTTGCTGAGTTCCAGAGCGCACGTCAGGTCCACATCTGGCTGCGCGACGAAGGCATCGAGTTGCCTGTGAAGTCGCGCGATGGCGAGGCGCGCGGTGTCGTCTGGAGATTGCCGGCCTATAACATCGTGCATAACATTTTGACCAATCCAATCTATGCTGGCGCCTATGCCTTCGGGCGTACGACGAGCAAGGTGAGCGTCGAGCAGGGGCGCAAGCGCGTGAGGCGTGGCGTGCATCGGCCGATGGCCGAATGGGATGTTCTGATCAAGGATCATCACGAGGCCTACATCACCTGGGACGAGTTCGAGAGGAACCAGCGCGTGATCGCCAACAACGCCACAGGCAAAGGCAGCGCCAGGGTCAAGGGAGCGGTACGGCGCGGAGAGCTATTGCTGCCTGGACTTCTGCGCTGTGGTCATTGCGGCCGCAAGCTGCATGTGTCCTACAGCGGCAAGCTCGGCCGCTACAGCTGCTATGGCGCCCGCACGAATCACGGCACGGCGCGCTGCATCTCGATCGGCGGCTTAAGCATCGACGCTGCCGTTGGCGCGGAGGTACTGCGTATCCTGAAGCCGCTTGGCACGGATGCCGCCGTCAGAGCGATCGAGACCCAGACGAGCGAGACATCGGCCGCGCAAAGGCAGCTTGAGCTGTCGCTTCAACAGGCGCGCTTTGAGGCCGTGCATGCCCGTCGGCAATATGATGCTGTCGATCCCTCCAATCGCTTGGTGGCCGGCGAACTGGAGCGCCGCTGGAACGAGGCACTGCAGGCCGTGAACCAAATAGAAGGCGAGATCGCTGCCATTATCGCGGCCAAGCCTCCACCGCTGGGCGAGCGAGAGCGGCAGCAGCTGGTGCAGCTTGGCGCCGACCTCGAGCTGGCCTGGTCGCATCCAGGCGCCACGGCCGCTACGCGCAAGCGAATCTTGCGCACAGCGCTCAACGAGATCGTGGTGCGGAAGGAAGGCGCGGTCATCCACATGGTTCTGCACTGGCAGGGCGGAGATCACACTGCAATGCAGGTCAAGCTGAGATTGAATGCTGCTGGCCGGCACCATTGGCCGTCGCCTAAAGATACGATCGCGCTCGTGCGCGAGTTGGCGCGTTTGATGCCGGATCGACAGATCGCTCGCCTCCTCAATCGTTCGGGCAAGCCGACGGGGTATGGCAACGGATGGACGGAGCAGCGCGTGCGCGGCTTTCGCAAACACCACGACATCGAGGGTTATCGGGACGGCGAGTGGGCTGAGCGAGGTGAGATCACGCTCGATGCAGCCGCAGAGATCATCGGCGTCGCCAAGATGACGGCGCTGCGCATGATCCGAACAGGCAATCTTAAGGGGCGGCAGGCCTGCAAGGGTGCGCCCTGGGTCATCAAGGCGGAAGATGTGGCCGCATTCGGTGCTCGGAAGTGTCCGGTAACACCAAATCTCACACAGCAGATCTTTGAGTTTCAATGAGATAGGGGGAGGCGCATTATGAATCACGACTGCTAGGGCACAACAAATTGGACACGACAGCGCGCTACGCCCGCGTCGCCACCGGCATGATCGCTGGCATCAAGAGCCCGCTCGACCTGCTGTCGCAGCCTTGCAAGAAGCCCAGGAAGAACAGGAAAGACCAGCCGCCGACGTAACGGCCCGCGGTCATGTCTCGCCCGGTGCTGGAGGTCGCGGATATCTTCCGCGACCACGGAGCGGCGTGGCGTCGTGCCAATGTCGGTCACGTCAGCCTCGACCAGATGAAGGTGATGTCGGCCATCGAGCGCTGCCGCACGGCGGCGCTCGGCGGCCATGTGGCGCGCTGCGAAGATTGCCCGCACACGGTGATCGCTTACAACAGCTGTCGTAATCGCCATTGTCCGAAGTGTCAGGGCACGGCCGCCAAGGAATGGCTCGCCGCGCGCGAGGCCGATCTGTTGCCGGTGCCGTACTTTCATGTGGTGTTCACGCTGCCGGCCGCCATCGCGGACATCGCCTATCAGAACAAGGCCGTGATCTACGACATCCTGTTCACGACCTCGGCCGAGGCCATGACGACCATTGCGGCCGATCCCAACCACCTCGGCGCCCGCATCGGCATCACCTCGGTGCTTCACACCTGGGGCTCGGCGCTGACGCATCATCCCCATGTCCACATGATCGTGCCGGGCGGTGGCATCTCCATTGATGGCACGCGGTGGGTGCCGTGCAGGCCAGACTTTATCCTGCCCGTGGCGGTTCTCTCGTGCCTGTTCCGGGGATTGTTCCTAGCCAAGCTCGTCGCCGCCCACCGGGCTGGACGTCTCAAGTTTTTCGGCGTCCACGCCCGCCTCGATAACATCAGAGCCTTCAAGGCGTATCTAACGCCGCTGCGCAAGATCGATTGGGTGGTCTATGCCAAGCGGCCGTTCGGCGGCCCGAGGGCCGTGCTCGCCTATCTGTCGCGCTACACCCACCGGGTCGCCATCTCCAATCGCCGCCTGATCGCGGCCGACCACACCGGCGTCACCTTCCGGTGGAAGAATTACCGGATCGAGGGGCCTGGCCGCTATCAGACCATGACGCTGTCGACCCACGAGTTCATCCGACGCTTCCTGATGCACGTGCTGCCCGGGGGCTTCCACCGCATCCGGCACTACGGACTGCTGGCCAGTGGCAGCCGCGCCGCCAACATCGCGCGGGCGCGCCAGCTGCTCGCCGTGCCGGTCCGCTCCGAACAGCAAGATGCCTCAGAGGCCCCAGCGGCCGACGAACCCCGCATGCTGCCACGACCGTGCCCCTGCTGCGGCGGACGCATGTTCATCATCGAGACCTTCGCGCGCGGCAGCGAGCCAAAGCACCGACCCACGCCCGCGCCGGCCGCGATCAGGATCGACACCTCATGATGCTGTCATCGCTGATCCAGCACCGCACCGAAGCGCGCCGTTTTGGCCGGCTCTCGCCCGCCAGCACACCCGCTTGCGCCGATCAGCAAGCCTGGCCCGTGATCGCACCGCAAATCCTGTCGAGCAACGCCCAATCCGCTCGTTCGCGCCAGCACGCACGCCCAAGATTCAAGCTAAAGCGATCCGATCGCCAGCGTCGGCTCAACTTCCCCAACACTCACGCCGACGCTAAATCCCCATAGCACCCGCTGCACTGTCGGTGCCCCACACCCCGCGATTTCGTGCCTTGGCGCTTTTCGGACGCCGGCTGTCCCAGCGTGGGGATGGTCTCGGCATCCCGGCGTCCGAAAACCTGCACAACTGCAGACATCGTCCAATCGAAGTCCCTAAAC
>DASZCJ010000139.1:0-1865 GCA_035943155.1 Xanthobacteraceae bacterium
GCCGGCTTGATCGCAAAGTTGATGGCGCGATTGATATGGCCGATGACGGCTAGCACTACTTTGGCAGATTTACTCACGCCGCTGCTTGCTGCAAATCCATTTTCGACAATGCGGGCATCGCTGCGGCGGTGGTCGAGCGAAGAGTTCGAGGATGGCGTGGCGCACGGCGGGTAAAGTGGGTTGAGGCGGTGGCCCGTTGATTCTTTTTTTCCCGCCTTGCTGTTGCGAGCCGGCGATGCTGGAGGAAAGCGTAAGCGATCATCGTCATAAGCGCATGACGGTGAAGGCCTTGCCAGGATCGTCCCTCGAAGTGGTCAAGACCGAGTTCTTCTTTCATCTGCTGGTGAGCCTGCTCGCAAATCCAGCGCGCCTTGATGGTAGCTGCCAAGGTGCGCAGATCAGTCTTCGCCGGCAGGTTGGCGAGATAGTATTTCTTCTCTCCTGAGATCCTGTGTTCGCCGATGAGCCAAGCCTCCTCGCCGGGCAGATGTTGCTGGCCCTTGTCCCTGATCCGTTGCGGTGGTCCGTCTGCGACCCGCACGCGGACAGCAGCAAAACGAGCCTTGAGCTTTCCTTTCGTGCCAGTGCGCCAACTGATGGTGCGCCATTTGGCGTTGGCCAACATGTTTTCGGCCGGTATCGATAGAATGTCAGGAACGTGCCGCTGCCGGGGGCGGCCGCGCTTGGCAACCGGCCAGATCATCCGCACATCGGCAGGATACACTTTGAGGTGCCGCGGAATACCGACTGCCCAAGCCAGTTTGCGAGCTGCGAGCCCCTGACGGAATGGCGCGCTCGACCCATAACCGGCATCCGCCAACACGCAGCCAAAGCGTATACCAGCCGCGATGGCACGATCGATCTCCGCCAGCGCCATCTCCGGCTTCGTCCGTGCCGTTCGATATCCGGCCGGAACACCGGCTCGCTCCAACAGGGCCCGCTTGCTTGTCCAACTCTCGGGAAGAAACAGCCGCAACGCCAGCATGACCGGTACTTCGCCTCGCGCCAGTGTCAGCGATACCAGGGTCTGGCAGTTCGCGGTTTTGCCCAGCGCCGAGGCATATTGCGCAGCGACACCCACCGAATGCGTTCCTTTCTTAGGTATCGCGGTATCGTCGATCACCAGAACGGCATCGCTGCCACCAACGAGCTTATCCGCTTGAACCAGCAGTTCTGTCTCCACAGGCTTGGCATCCCAGACCCCGGCCGCGATGAAGTGGTGCAATTGATTGTAGTCCCCAACCGCAAGCCGCTCCGCCATCGGCTGAATGCTCTTGCGATCGCCAGGACCGATCAGCCCCGACACGTAGAGCGGGCACATTTGCCGCCGCGCCTTGTGACCCAACCGAGCCAGAAATGGTTTGAGAAAGCGCCCAAGCTCTTCCTTCCAATCCGATATGCTGCCGCCCATGGTCGGCCCCTCCAAAAGCCGACCTCCCATGAGTCACAGAAAAACTGATTTGGGAATCCCGGAAGGCTAAAAATCTGCCAAAGTAGTGCTAGAGACTCTCGACGAATTGCACCATGCGCCGCCGCTGATCGGGGTCCGGCAGCGGACCGCGCATCGCGCCGAGATTATCGGTCATGTGCGCGGCATCGGCAGTACCCGGAATGACCGCGGTCACGCGCGGATCGGCCAGCAAATATTTGAGGAAAAACTGCGCCCAGCTTGGCGCGAAGCTCTGCGCCCATTCCGGTACGGGTCGGCCGCGCACGGTGCGGAACAGCCGGCCGCGGCCGAGCGGCACCGCGGTGAGCATGGCGGCCTTCACCTCGGCCGCCAGCGGCAAGATGCGCTTCTCCGCCTCACGATCGTCGATCGAATAATCGATCTGCACGAAGTCCGGCTGTTCGCGCCCGAGCAC
>DASZCJ010000140.1:0-1915 GCA_035943155.1 Xanthobacteraceae bacterium
GTTTAGCGTCGGACGCGGCGAAATTTTCGGTCTGTTGGGTCCCAACGGCGCGGGCAAAACCACGACGATCTTGATGATGTTGGGGCTGACCGAGATTTCCGAAGGCGACGTGCGCGTGCTCGGATTCAATCCGGCGCGTGAACCGCTCTCGGTTAAACGGCGCGTCGGCTACCTGCCCGACACCGTCGGCTTCTATGACAATCTGACCGCGGCAGACAATCTACGTTACACTGCGCGGCTGATCGGGTTTCGCGCCATGGAGCGGGAAAAGCGGATCGCCGCCGCGCTCGATCGCGTCGGGCTCGCCGAATTTGCGGACAATCCGGTCGGCACCTTCTCCCGCGGCATGCGGCAGCGGCTCGGGCTCGCCGAAATCGTGATGAAAGGCGCGCAAATCGCCATCCTTGACGAGCCGACATCGGGGCTCGATCCCCATGCGACCGCGGAGCTCCTTGGCATCATCCGCGGCTTCAAGACCGAAGGCGTGTCGGTTCTGCTCTCGTCGCATCTGCTTGAGCGGGTGCAGAGCGTTTGCGACCGGGTCGCGCTGTTTCACGCCGGGCGCATCGCGCTCATGGGCTCGGTGCCCGATCTCGGGCGGCAGGTGCTTGGCGGTGGCTATGTAGTCGACATCGAGGCTGATGGAGCCGGATTGTCTGAGCGGCTTGCGCTCATCCCGGGGGTCAGTGGGGTCGAGAAGGCCGGGGTCGGCAAACTTCGCCTGCACGCCGACCGCGACGTAAGGCCTGAAGCGGCCGCCGAGGTGGTCGCCATGCAAGGGCGTCTGAAATATCTCGGCGTGCAAGAGCCGAGCCTCGAGGCAATTTATACGCGGTACTTCGAAGCCGCGCCGGAGCAGGGCACCCAAGAAAGGACTCGCCATGCAGCGTGAAGGCTCGGCCTTTTCCGGACTTGGCGTGGTCATGCTCAAGGAGCTCTCGGACCACCTGACGAGCATCCGCATGCGGGTACTCGAATGGCTGGTGGTGCTGATTGCGCTCGCGGCCCTGTACGGCGCGATCCAGCAGATCAAGGACACGACAGCGGAAGACCCGTTTTTGTTCCTGCGGCTGTTCACGACTTCGCGCGATCCATTGCCTTCCTTCGTCTCATTCCTGTCCTTCCTGGTACCGCTCATGGCCATCGGACTAGGTTTCGACGCGGTCAACGGCGAACATAATCGGCGCACGCTGTCGCGAATCCTGTCGCAGCCGATCTATCGAGACGCGCTTCTGTTCGGCAAGTTTTTGGCGGGCCTGGTTACGCTTTCGATCAGTCTGATCACGCTGTGGCTTCTAGTCGTCGGGCTCGGTCTCCTGCTTATCGGCATTCCGCCGGGAGCGGAGGAAATCGCCCGCAGCTTCGTGTTTCTTCTGGTAACGATCATCTATGCCGGGGTGTGGCTGGCGCTGGCATTGTTGTTCTCGGTGGTGTTCCGCTCTGCCGCGACCGCGGCGCTTATCACACTTGGACTATGGCTGCTCGTGACGTTCATTTGGCCGGTGCTCTCCGGGGCGCTGGCACAAATCATCGTCCCACCGGACCCGCGCTATACGGCGCTCGGGCTGCAGACGCCGGCAACGGCGCAATTGGAACAGGTGCTGGCGCGGTTTTCGCCTTCCACATTGTACGCGGAGACCGTGGTCGCGCTTCTCGACCCGACCACCCGCGCGCTCGGGCCGATTTATCTCAGCCAGCTGCAAGGTGCGGTACTCGGCGCACCGCTGCCCTTCGGCGAAAGTGTCCTGATCGCTTGGCCGCAGATGGTCGGAATGATCGCCACCGCGATTCTGTTGTTTGTCATCGGCTATGTGATTTTCCAGCGCCAGGAAGTTCGCGCCTGAAGCATGATCCCGAAAAGTGGTAGCCGGTTTTCGGAAGAGATCATGCTCAATAAAAAGCATTGATCCTGAAG
>DASZCJ010000141.1:0-1752 GCA_035943155.1 Xanthobacteraceae bacterium
CCCTTCAACGATACCGATGCGACCCCGACGCAGCTGCGCTGGAGTCCCATGCCTGTTCCAAAAGAGCCGACGGACTTTGTCGAAGGTCTGGTTACCCTTGGCGGCAACGGCGACCTCGCGATGCAGGTTGGCACTGCGGTCCACATTTATGCCGCCAACCGCTCCATGACCGACCGCTGCTTTTACAATGCCGATGGCGAAATGCTGATCGTGCCGCAGCAGGGCCGCGTCCGCTTGGTCACTGAACTGGGAATTATAGAAGCTGCGCCAAGCGAAATTGCGGTCATCCCGCGGGGCCTGCGCTTTCGCGTCGAACTGCCCGACGGGCCCTCGCGCGGTTACGTCTGCGAAAATTACGGGCCGATGCTGCGCCTGCCGGAGCTCGGCCCGCTCGGCTCGAATGGCCTCGCCAATCCGCGCGACTTTCTCAGTCCAGTGGCCGCTTACGAAGACACTAGCGATCCCTGCATTTTGGTCTCGAAATTCCAGGGCAATTTATGGGCGGCGGAGATGGACCATTCGCCGCTCAATGTCGTGGCTTGGCACGGCAATTTGGCGCCTTACAAATACGATCTGAGGCGCTTTATGGTGATCGGCACGGTTAGTTTCGATCATCCCGACCCGTCCATTTATACTGTGCTGAGTGCGCCCTCCGATGTACCAGGGACCGCGAATGTCGACTTCGTGGTGTTTCCGCCGCGCTGGCTCGTCGGCGAGGACACGTTCCGGCCGCCCTGGTTTCATCGCAACACCATGACCGAGTTCATGGGCCTGTTGCAGGGCGTCTACGACGCGAAGGCTGAGGGTTTCCTCCCCGGCGGCGCCAGCCTGCACAATTGTATGAGCGCCCATGGACCGGATGCTGAAACCTGGGAACGGGCGAGCCACGCCGAACTCAAACCGCATAAGCTCGAAGATACGATGGCGTTCATGTTCGAAAGTCGTTACGCCATGCGGCTTACGCGCTACGCCATCGAATCCTCGGAGCTGCAACACGATTATTTCGAAGGTTGGCAAGGCCTGGCAAAGCATTTCCACAAGCCGGGCGCATGACCTCCGGTTGCTCCTGACCTATTGAAGGATAGAGACAAATGGTTTTCTTGAGAAAAATACTATGGGTCGCTGCCGCGGTTGCTGTCACGCTGATCGCGGCCGCCGCTGCGGTGCGGGCACAGAGCTATCCGACGCGGCCGATCACGGCGATTGTGCCCTTCGCCGGCGGCAGCGCCAGCGACGTGGTCAGCCGCATCCTGTTCGACCGGATGACGAAATCCTTGGGCCAACCGATCGTTGTCGAGAATCGGCCGGGCGCCGGCGGCAATAGCGGCACCGCGGATGCGGCCAAAGCGGCGCCTGACGGCTACACCATTGTCGGCGGCGGCTCGGGTCCAGTGGCGGCGAATGTCACGCTGTACAAGCATCTTGATTATGATCCGCAAAAGGATCTGGTGGCGATCTCGCCATTCGCATCGTTCACGATCGTCGTGGTCGCCAGCGGCAAGCTGCCCGTCAACAACCTGCAGGAGCTGATTACCTATGCGAAGGCGCATCCCGGTGAGCTCAATTACGGCTCAGTCGGCATCGGCAGCTCACAACATCTGGCCGGCGAATATTTCGCGCAACTTACCGGCGTGAAGATCACACACGTCCCTTATCGCAATATCGGCCAATACGTGCCCGATCTGATGTCGGGCCAGGTGCCGCTCGGATTCCAATGGTATCCGAACATTTCGGCGGCGCTCGCCGCTAAAG
>DASZCJ010000142.1:0-2138 GCA_035943155.1 Xanthobacteraceae bacterium
GCTTTGCGCACGGCCGGCGCTTATCCGATCCTCGAGGCGCGCTGGGCCGACGCCCCCGCCGCCTTGCAGGCACGGCCGCCGCAGGCCGTGGTCCTGGCCGAGCCTTGCCCCGATCGTGCACGCGCCAGCGCGCTTGCCAAAGCTTTGTCCACGTCGGCCGAGCAGGATACCGATCTGTTCGTGCCGGTCATTGCCCGCACCCGCGACGATGCGGCGTCGGGGCTCCCGCCGTCTTTGGCCGATGCGCTGACGATTGCGGCCAAGGCGCCGGCCGAGCGGCTGGTGCGGCGGCTCACGGCGGCGCTGCGGGTGCGCACCCTGCACGGCACGGTGCTGCGGCGCATGCGCACGCTCGCCACGCGCGGCCAGAAACTGCCGGAGCTGCCGGACGCCGATCCGCTCGACGAAGCGCGCGTATTGGTCGCCGGCCGCGGCCGCTCCTATCCGGGCCTGTGCACGGCCACCGGCGAGCGCGTCGGCGTCATTGGCGCGCTCACGGTCGAAGGCGCGGCGTCGGCACTCAAGGCGCGCGACGTCGACGCCATGATCATCGGTGAAGGTTTCGGCACGCGCGTCATCGAAGCGCTGCTCACCGTCCTCGCCGAAGACGCGCGCTTTCGCGATCTGCCGGTCGCGGTGGTCGGCAAACATTCCGCCGTCGGCGAGCATTTCGCGGCAGCGCTGCCCAATCTCGAACGCATTGCCGATGGACCGACGCGCGTGATCGAGCATTTGCTGCCCTATATCCGCGTTCATGCTTTCGCGCGCCGGCTCAAGCGCATGCTCACCTCGCTCGATGCCAAGGGCGCCATCGATCCGGATACCGGCCTCCTCGCCAACACGATTTTCTGGCGCGATCTCAACCGCGCCGTCGATGACGCCGACAAGCGCGGCGCCGCCTTGTCGATTGCGCGATTTTCGTTGCCCGCCGCCGACCGCCGCACCAGCCTCGAAGCGGCGCGGCTCGTGGGCAAGCTGATGCGCCAGGTCGATTTCGCCTGCCAGGAGGCCGACAAATCGATCTTCACGGTGTTCACCGAGACCGATCTGCGTGCTGCGCATGTGGTGGCGCGGCGCATCGCCAGCGTGCTCAAGAACGTCATGCTGACGACCGATGGCAAGCGCGCCGGTAGCGAACCGGCGGTGACGCTCGCCACCTTGAAGCCGAGCGACAATACCGACTCGTTGATCGCGCGCGTGGTCGAGGAGCCGCCGCAATCGGCGTGAAAGCTTGCGCCTTCGTCATGCCCGGGCTTGTCCCGGGCATCCCGATCCATCAGGCACGGCAATGATAAGCGAGATGGCCGGAACAAGTCCGGCCATGGCAATTTTGCGCTCCTATATAAGCTACAATACAAACAACCGGAGCGAGGACCTTCCCAATGACCGACGCATCGGAGATGCCTGCGCCCGTGCGTATCGACGTCGTGTCCGACGTCGTCTGCCCGTGGTGCTATATCGGCAAGCACCGGCTTGAGCGCGCTTTGGCGCTCACCCCGAACACGCCGGTTGAGGTCGATTACCGGCCGTATTTTCTCAATCCGTGGATTCCGCGCGAAGGCATCGACCGCAAGACCTATCTCGAGACCAAGTTCGGCTCGGTTGAGCGTTACGCGGCGATCGCCGAGCGCGTCGCCGCGGCGGCGGCGGCGGAAGGCCTCGTCTATGCGCCCGACAAGATGAGCCGCCAGCCCAACACGCTTGATTGTCATCGCCTCATCCGCTGGGCGCACGGCACTGCCGATCCGGCGCGCGTCAAGCAGCGGCTGATGGATCTCTACTTCGCGCAAGGCGCCGACCTCAGCGATCGCAATGTTCTGGTCCAAGTCGCGAAGGAGTGCGGCATGGACGGCGATCTCGTGCGCCGCCGGCTCGCCGGCAATGACGATGTCGAAGCTATCGAGCGCGAAGCCAATGCGGCGAAAGATGCGGGCATCGAGGGCGTGCCGACTTTCATTTTCGATTCGAGCCTCGCGATTAGCGGCGCCCAGCCGCCGGATTATCTCGCCGCCGCCATCACCCGCATTGCCGGGCAAAAGGCGAAGATGACGGTGTAGGTTCACTGCGCAGGCTTCGCTTCGTTGCGCTCGCAATGCCTCCCCGTTCTCGCGATGCTTTTCGTTTTCCCTCTTCCCTTG